>NZ_JBVHYH010000020.1:0-92504 GCF_055569135.1 Kitasatospora sp. NPDC029367 | reverse complement strand
CCACAAAAAACCCCCCAACCACCCCCCCTACCCCCCCCCCACCCCCGCCCCCCCCCCCCCCCCCCCCCCCCCCCCCCCCCCCCCCCCCAGGTGGGTGCCCGTGGTGCGGGTGGATGCCCGGGTCGGGCGGTGCGGGAACGGTTCCCGCGGTCACCAACTCCTATCGGCCCAGGGCGTGTTCGAGTTCCTTCTTGTTCATCTTCGAGCGCCCGTGGATGTTGCGCTGCCTGGCCTCGTTGTACAGCTGCTCCTTCGTCGGCCCCTGGGCGCCGCTGTGCGAGTGCAGCCCGCCGCGACGGGCGGAGGAGATGTCCTGCACCGAGCTGCGGCTGGCGGTCTTCGACTCCCCGTGCCGGGCCCGTTCCTTGTTCACCGTACGGGCCGCGATCTCCTTGGCGCGCTTCTCGCTCTCACCGCGTTCCAGCGCACTCTCCTTGATGTGCTCGTACTGCCGCTCCCGCTTGGGACTCGATCCGCGAGGCATGTCACACCCTCCTGTCCGATGACCGTGGGGCTCGTTCCATGCTGTTGCGGCTTTCCCGGAATCGGCGGGGCAAACGGGCCCCGCGCCGCATGCACGGCCGGTCGTCGGGCCGTAGCGTCGACAGGGCGGACCCGCCCAGGGCAGGAGTGAGGGAGGCCTCGATGTCGACGGCACATTCCAGCCGGCTTGCGGACCCGCCGCGTTTCACGCCCGTCCACGGCTGAGTGCGCCGTGAACGACTCCTCCGTGAACGACTCCTCCGACGGCGGATACGCGGTCTCCGCAGAGTTCTACGACCTCCTGCAGGCCGAGACCGACCGCCGCCTGGCGGAGCGGCGGTTCGCCGAGGCTGCCACCCGGGCCCGTCACGCGGTCCTGGACGTCGGCGCCGGCACCGGAATCGTCACCGAGGTCCTGCTGCGCGCCTCCAGCGTGCCCGTCCACGCCGTCGAACCGGCCCCGGCCATGCGCGCCGCCCTGTTGTCGCGCCTGGCCCACCTCGGGGCGGACCAGCGTGCCCGCGTCACCGTGCACCCCGAGACCCTGGAGGCGGCAGGCCTGGCGGCCGTGGCGGACCTGGCCGTCGCCTCCAACGTGGTCGCCTGCCTGGATCCCCCGACGAGGCGTGCCACCTGGAAGGCGATCTCGGCCGCCCTCCTGCCGGGCGGGCTGCTCCTGTTCGACCCCCCGCCCACCGACCTGCCCGCCGGGTGCGAGGAGGTGGGGCGGCTCGGTCCGGTGCGGGTGGGCCCGGACCTGTACAGCGCGGACGTCACCCGTCGGCCCCACCGCGGCGTCCTGCGCATGGTCTTCACCTACCGCGTCGAACGCGGGCAGGAGCTGCTGCGCGAGGCCCGGGAGGCGTTCGACCTGTGGCCTGCCTCGCCCGAGCGGCTCAGCGAGGAGCTCGAGGCCGCCGGCCTGCGACTGGTGCAGGCGCCGGGCGCGGACCTGATGGCCGCGCGTCGCCCCACCGCGTGACACCGACCCGGACGGGCCGGGCCCGGCCTACCCCGCCTCGGCCTGCCCTTCCCCGGCCGGTGGCGGCCGCCGCCGGGTGCGGTGGTTCACCCGAATGCCCGGGCATCCGACAGGGCACGCCCGTGCCGACGGGCCGTCCGGCCGTCCTGCCGCGCGGCGGGCGGTGGCGAGTCGTCGTAGGTTGCGGGCATGACCAGTGACGAGACGGAGATCCCGGCGGTGGGGGTCCGGGTGATGGACGAGGTGTTCGACGCGATCGAGACCTCCAACCGGCGCCCGCAGCCCTGGACCCGGTTCGACCACGGTGTCCTGGGGGCCTACCGCTGGGCCGCCGGAGCCCAGATCGCGGCACCGGTCACCGCCGCCGCCGCCGTGCTCGGGACCAGCGGACCGTGCCGGGCACAGCTGCTGGCCGAGTGCCAGGCCGCTGCGGTACGCCTTCGCGACGCGCTGGCAGATCGAGACGCGTTGGAGGACCGGACGGACGCCGGGCACGCCCTGGGCGTCTACCAGGCGCTGGCCTGGCTGTGCGGCCACCACGAGGACCGCCCCTGACCGGTCACCACGACCGAGGCCCCACCGCGCCAGGCGGGGAGGATCCGTTGACGAAGAACGACAGCACACCCGGCCGGGACGAGACGCCCCAGGAACGGGCCGACCGGCTCTGGAACGAGATGCTCCAGGAGGTCCGCGTGTGCCAGACCGGCGCGCAGATCCTCTTCGGCTTCCTCATCGGCGTGGCCTTCACCCCGCGCTTCGACGCCCTGCCCGACTTCGACAAGAACCTCTACGTCGCCACGGTCGTCCTCGGCGCCGTGGCCACGGGCGCCCTGATCGCACCCGTGGCCTTCCACCGCTTCCTCACCGGCCACGACATGAAACCGGAACTCATCCACGTCGCCGGCCGCCTCATCGCCACCGGGCTCACCACCCTGGCCCTGACCATCGCCGCCGCCCTGCTGCTCCTGCTGCGCACCGCGACCGGCAACCCGGCCGCGGCGTGGGCGCTGAGTGCCGCCGTCCTGGTCTGGTTCACCGCCACCTGGCTCGTCCTGCCCCACGTGGTGCTGCGCCGCACGGCGGCCCGCCGGGCGGCCGCGCGGGAGTACGGCGACACCGGCGGTGGGGGCGGGCCGCTGGGCTGACGGTCAGCCGGCGCCGGGCAGTCGTGCCTCCAGGTGCCCGGAGAGCACCCGGGTCTCGAACACCGGCTGCGGCGAGGTGGCCGGGCCGCTCACGACCTCGCCGTCCCGCAGGCGGAACTCGCTGCCGTGCCACGGGCAGCGCAGGCAGCCGTCGGCCACCGTGCCGTCGGCGAGTGGGCCGGAGAGGTGGGCGCAGCGCTCCGCGAGCACGTGGCAGCGCTCACCCTCGCGGACGACGACCACGGGCAGGTCGCCGGCCGTCCTGCGGACGGGTTCGCCCGGTGGGAAGTCGTCGACCGGGCCGAGTCCTATCCAGTCGGCGGGCGCGAGTCGGGGCGCGTCGGCGGCCCGGTTGGGGCCGGCGGCCTGTCCGTAGGCCAGGTGGCCGCCGAGGACACCGCCGCCCGTGATGGCGACGAGCCCGGCTAGGCCGAGCAGCCGGCCGCGGGCGCGTCGGCCCTGGCAGCGGGCCAGCAGCGAGCCGGCGTACAGCAGCACGCCGGTCGTGTTGGCGAGGGCGTGGACCAGGCCGGTGCGGCGGCGCGGCGGGTCGAGCCGGGCCCAGTCCACCCAGCCGGACAGCGCGGTCGGCACGGCCGTCAGCAGCCCGGTGGCGACGAGCGCGTCGGCCGACCGCCGAGCTCCCGGGGTGAAGTCCAGCAGGCCTGCCGATGTCCAGCAGCCGATGGGCAGTTGGACCAGGCCCGGGTGGAGCGGGTGGCCGAGCCACACGCCGCGCAGGGCGTCGCGGTACGGCCCGAGCGGGAGTGCTTCCACCGCGTCGGCGAGTTTCCCGGAGGGGAGGTCGAGGACCTCCCAGTGTGCCGGTGCGTCGAGCGTGCGGCGCAGTCGGCGGGACCAGCGGCGGTTCTGCAGAGCTGAAACGTCCATGCCTGGCGGCTTGCCGGACGCCGGGAGGCCAAACCCCGTCCGGGTGCGCGTTGAGCCGCCTTTGCACTCGTCGTGGCGTCGTGATCACGCTGCGGCGCCAACCGCCGTGACCACCGAGGCCGCACCGACGTCTCAGGCGGTGGCCTTGCCCGCGGTGACCAGGGCGGCGAGCGCGGTGCGCTGGACGTACACCAGCAGGCCGACGGTGACGCCGGCCATCACCAGGGCCATCAGGACGTGGCCGAGTGCCGAGACGAGGGCGAATCCGAGCGCGCTGAGCAGGAGGTGGGTGCCGAGCCGCAGGCCCACCAGGGCGAAGGCCACCTTGCGGGTGCCCTTGCCGCGCCACAGGAGCTTGGCGAGCTGGAGCCGCTTGCGCAGCAGGGTGAGCGAGACGGTGATGTTGACCGCCACGAGGACGATCAGGGCGGGCCAGGCGGACGGGAAGGCCCGCAGCAGGTCGAAGGCGCCGGCCAGGACGCCCTCGAAGCCGAAGAACCAGGCGGGGAGCCGCATTTCGCCGATCGAGGGCAGCAGTTCACCGGCCGCACCGGCCGCACCGGCGGCACCGGCCGCACCGGCGGCACCGGCCGCATCGGCCGCGCCGGCGACGTCGAGGCCGACGGCGGATATGGATTCGGATGCGGCCGCGTCGGTGCCGGTGTTCTGCATGGTGTTCCCCGTGGTGTCGTCCCCTGCCGGGGACCTGCGCTCTGCCGCCCCGGTGATGATCATCAGTCTCGCACGCCGGGCCGTCCGCCGGTAGCTCGACGGAGCTGCCTACCGTCCGAAGGTGCGGCGATGCCGTTTTCAGGTCGCCGAGCAGAGCGGCGCCGATGTGGATGGGCAAGCCGCCGTTGACGGTCTCGGTGGCGCGGAGGCCGGTGCGGATCCGGCTTGTCGCCGCCGTCGGCGCGGTGCGATCCTTTCGGGCATGGTGCACAGCGACCCGCCGGACCACGCGTCAGTTCTCGGGGAGGTGCGGGAGTTGCGGCGGGTCGGCCTGGTGCGGCTGCGTGAGCTGGAGCTCCCGGCGCTGGCCCGGGCCGCAGACATGATCGACCTGCCGGCCGGGCGGGAGTCGCGGCCCGCCGCTGTGGAGCGGCTGCTGCGGCTGGCGGTGGCGCGGATCGATCCCGGCAACCTTCACAAGGCCGCCGAGTACAGCCTCGGCCTGGCCCAGGGTACTCGCGACTGGCCGCCCGCCGACCGTCGGAAGCATGCCGCGCGCGTGTACGGGGTGAGCGTGGAGCGATTCCGCAAGCACCACGAGGCGCTGGTGCTGGGTGAGGTCGCCGAGCAGGTGATCCGGATGGCCGCGCGGGCGGGGCAGCCGGGTCGGGCGGCGCAGTCGCGCCAGGCGGACCAGGCAGGGGACGGCGGGGACGTCGGGCCGCTCTCGCCCGCGTCGTCGGGTCACCGGTCGCTGCGGGTCCGGGTGGGCGAGCGGACCGCGCTGGTGACGGTGCACGTCCACCCCGTCGATCTGCTGCGCGATGTGGACGTCGTGGTCTCGCCGACCAACACCTATCTGGCGCTGCCGGAGCCGTACAAGTCGTCGGTGTCGGCGTCGCTCCGGCGGGTGGGAGCGCTGCGCGGGCCGACCGGGGAGCTCGTCGAGGACCTGGTGCACGAGGAGTTGCGGAGGTGGGCCGTCCGGCACGGGGCGCCGGGCCGGGCGGTGCTGCCGGGAACCGTGGCGGCGGTCGGGGCGGGGGCGCTGCTGGAGCAGGGCGTTCGGCGGATCTACCACGCCGCGGTGGCGGTCCCGCGCCTGGGGACGAACGACTACGACGTGCTGCCGGCGGACGTGACCCGGGCGGTCGCCCGGGCGTTCGCCGTGCTGGCCGAGGAACACCGGCAGTTCGATCCTCCGCTGCGCTCGATCTGTCTTCCGCTGCTCGGTTCCGGCCGGGGCGGGCTGCCGTACGAGGTCAGTCTCGGCATGCTCTGGGCCGCGGTGGAGGCCGAACTGATCCGCGGTGCGCAGTGGGAGGTGCACCTCGTGGTGCGGCGGCCCGCCGCCGCGGACCTGATCGAACGTCAACTCACGGCCGTGCAGGCCGTCGACGGAAGGACCCGATGAACCCGTACCAGGTGCTTGCGGCGGCCGCCGCCGACTGGGACCGGTTGGCCGGCCTGCTGGAACCCGCGTCGGGCCGCCAACTGGAGGCGCTGCTGCAGGCGTTGAGATCCGCCGAGCAGGACGGGCCGGACCGACTGCAGGCGGCCGAGGAGGCGGCCCGGCTGCTGCTGGAAGCGCTGCCGGACGCCGAGTCCGGACGGCTCGACGACGCGTCCGGTGCCCGGTTCGCCGGGGACCCGCAGGACCGGTCGCACCTCGGCTTCCATGCGGACGACCTGGCCGTGCTGGTGCTCGACGGCCACCGCATGGTCGGCCCGGTGCTCGGCCCGATCCGGGCGAGGATCCTGGCCGTACCGGCGCTCGACCCCGACGAGGTGCGGCTGCTGGGCGGTGATCCGGACGCCGCCGGGCTGCTGAGGTTGACCGGGCCCGGCGGGAGGCCGCGGCTGCCCGGCTTCCAGTTCGGCGCCGCGGGCACGCCGTTGCCGACGGTGGTGGAGGTCAACACCGTTCTGGACGCCGAACGCGACCCGTGGGGCGTCGCGGACTGGTGGCGGTCGGCCAATGCCTGGCTGGGCGGCAACCCCGCCGACCTGCTCGGCGCCGGGCGGGACGGCCAACTCGTGGACGCGGCACGGTACCTGTCGGAGGAGGAGTAACCGGATGGCGAACACCAGGCCCCCGCGGGTGCTGCCGGGCACGCCGGCCAAGCTGACCCTGCCGGCCGGCACCCCGCTGTACCGCCTGCACGCGGCCCGCCACCCGGCGACCGCGTTCAATCCCGTACCCGCCCACTGCCTCTACGGCGGCGGCCGTTTCGACGCCACCAGGTGCGACCCGTTCGGCTATCTCTACGCCGGGCTCACCGCCGAGTCGGCGGCGTGCGAGTCGCTGCTGCGGTCGGTTCCGTTCGATCCGGGCGGGACGCCGCGGCTGGTGCCGAGGGCCGCGGTGCGCGGCCGCCGGCTGTCCTTCCTGCGGCTGGCCGCAGAGCTGGACGTGGTGTCCCTGGTGACCGGCCGGGAGCTGGCGAGTGTCGCCCAGGACTCCTGGCTGGTTCAGGCGGAGGCCGCCGAGTACCCGTTCACCCGTGACTGGGGCCACTGGATCCGCGAGCACACCGACCCGTGGGCGCAGGGCTTCCTCTGGCCGTCCAAGCGTGAGCCCGGCGACCGGGTGGTGGTCCTGTTCGGTGACCGCTGCGTGCCGGATGTTGTCGAGGAGACGGGCGTCCCGCCGGTCGACTTCGACACCGCCGAGGGGGAGAGGCGGCTCAACTCCTTGCTGGAGCCCTACCACGCGAGGATCGCCCCGTGACGCCGGAGCGGGCGACGGACCCGGACCCGGACCCGGACCCGGACCGGGACCCGGACCCGGACGAGGTCTCCGACGACGAACTGCGTGCCGAGCGGGACGAGTTGCTGGAGCAGCTGGCGGGTCTGCGGGCGGACGACCCGCAGGCACCGAGGGCGTGGGCGGTCGCCGGGGACTTCAGCTACCAGCTCTTCCTGCGGCAGGCCCGCCCGGAGGACCTGGACCTGGCGGACGAGGCGTTCGAGCGGGCCTTCGCCCGGCCCGGTGAGGAGGAGATCTGGGACGCCTGGCGGATCCTCCGCGCCCGCGTGCTGCTGTTCCGGTACGACGACCGGCCGCAACCCGAACTGCTCGACCAGGCCTGGGCGTTGCTGGTCGACGGCCTGGCCGAGCAGGTCGCCGGGTCGTCGTTCGAGCACCTCAGGGTGCTCGGCAGGTACCTGGTGGCCCGGCTCGCCCGGTTGCGGTGGGTGCAGTCCGACGACCGGCCCGCCCCGCAACGGGCGGCTCTGCTCGCCGAGGCGCTGCGCCGGTACGACGCCGCGCTCGACGACCACGCACCCGGCAGCCCGGAGGCCGCCGAACTGCACGGGGAGGCCGGTGCACTGCACCACGAGCGGTACCGCACCGGCGGTGACCTGCCCGACGCACAGGCCTCCGTCCGGCATTTCCGCGCGGCTCTCGAGGCGGCCACGCCGGACAGCGACGTCCCGCTGCTGCGCTACGGACTCGCCACCGCCCAGATGGTGCACGGCCAGCGCGCCCGGGACCGGGAACTGCTGACGGAGGCCCGGACCCAGTTCGGCCGAGCGCTGGCCGAGGCCGGCGAGCGATCCGCGGAGCGACCGTGGTGGGGCCGCGAGGCAATGGCCCGGATGGTCTACATCCGGGCGATGCTGTGGTGGCACTGGGACGACAGCACCCAGGTCGGGCCCGCCGAGGCGGAGTTGGCGCCACTGCTCGCCGAGCCGGGTGCCGTCGACGAACTGCTGCCCACGTACCTGGACTGCTTCGGACGGCTGCTCTACCAGCGTGCCACCGAGCGCGACGACGACGCCGGACGGGACCGGGCGCTCCACCTGCTGCAGCGGGCTCTCGACCGCTGGCAGCCCGAACAGGACGGCGGCTCGGCCGCGCCGCTGGCCCTGCTGGTGGCGACTCTCCAGTGGGCCCGCTACCGGGCCGACGGCGACCCGGCGCGCCTGCCGGTGCTCGCCGCGGCCAGCGGGCGTGCCCTCGAGGACGAGAGCCAGAGCGCCGAGTTCCGGCGGATGGCCGTCATGTGCCACGGCTGGGTCAGACACGAACTGGTGAGCCAGGGCCTTGCCGAGGCGGGCCCCGAGGTCGACGCCCTCCTCCAGGAGGCCCACCGCGCCACCATGGGGACATTGGCGGACGTCGAACACGGCGGGGCCTTCGTGAACCTCAGCGATCAGGAGTTCAACGGTCTCGCCAACGACATCGGCGGCCTCGACCGGCTGTCCGCGGAATTCGACCGGCTGTACCGGACCTGGCGCGAAATGGACCCGGACAGCCGGGAGTCGGGGGAGACGGCCGCGTTCCTGTACGGCCTGGTGCCGTTCCTCGATCCGCACGGCACGCACGTCACCACCGAGCAGAAGACCGCGCTCCTGCAGGCCGCACTGCAGCACCGGAAGGGGGATGCCGCTGGGCTGAGCAACGTCCACGCGGTCGCCGGCCTGATCGGCCTGAACGAGGCGACAGCCGGAGACGGGTCGGGCCTGGACGGGGCGCTGGAGCACATCGATGCGGCCCGCGACCTGCGCACCGGCCAGGACGGGCGGATGACCGACGGCATCGAGCTGCTGCGCTCGGCCGTCCAGGGCCAGCGAGGTCAACTGCGCGGCGGCCTCGACGAGGTGGAGACGGCCGCGAGCGCCATCGCCCGGTTGCGCGACCGGCCCGGCACCACCCCCTACCTCCGGTCGCTCATCGACGGCCAGGTCGCGGGCATCGAGGCCATTAGGTGCGCGCGGCAGGGCGATCTGGCCGGCAGCGACCGGGCCATCGCGCGGCTCGCCGAGGTCCACGGCGCGCTCGACCCGGACGACCCCGCCCGCGGGGAGCTGTGGACGATGCTGGAGAACGCCCGGATGGGCCGCGACCAGCTCGCCAGGAGCCTGGGCGTGCCGACCACCCCCATGGCGGCCCACGGCGGTGCCACCCTCGACGAACTGCGCCGCCAAGCCGCGCGGCTGCCGCGCGACCACCGTGCCTGGGTGCTGGGGGACGCGGGTATCGCCCGCACCGCACGGGCGATGGACCGGCCCGACCCTCGGCTGCTCGACGAAGGAATGACCCTGCTCCGGGAGGCCCTGGAGCTGTCCGACGAGGGAAGCGACGACTGGCTGCGCTACGCCTCCGTCCTGGGCAGCGTCCACTGCGCCAAGGCCTCCCGGAGCCGCGACCGCCGCGAACTGGAGACCGGCATCGACCTGCTGGAGCGGGCCGCCCGGCTGGCCGGCGGCCCCGAGCACCGGCTCTGGGCGGTGTGCAACCTGACCCTCGGCCGGGCCTACCGGCTGCGCGCCGACCCGGCCCGCGACGACCGCCGCCGGGGACGACTCGCCGGGCTCGAGTCGCTGCGCGGACACTCCTGGGCGGCGCTGCTCCAGTCCGGCACCGGGCACGCCGCCGAGGGCGCGGCCGAGGCCACCGCCGCGGCCCTGGAGGTGGCCGCCTGGTGCCTGGCCGACGACGCCCCCGAGGCCGCCGTCCAGGCACTGGACGCCTGCCGCGGACTGGTGCTGCACGCCGCGAACACCGCGATGACGGTGCCCGAGCTGCTGACCGCCACCGGCCGGCCCGATCTGGCCGAGGAGTGGCGGGCCGCGGGCGGCGCCGAACCGCCCGGCGGAGCGGACGGCTGGACCGGGCCCGGCGGCGTCCCGAGCGAACTGCGCCGCCGCGTCCTGACCGCGCTGACCGCCCACGGCCCGGACGGCGGGCCGTCGGCCCGGCTGCTCGGCACCCCGGCCCCTGCGGAGATCGGCGAGGCGCTGCGCAGCTGCCGGGCGGACGCCCTGGTGTACCTGGTGCCGGCCTCCGACGACCGCGGCGGGGCGGCGGTCCTGGTCACCGCGGACGGTGGCGCACACTGGCTGCCGCTGCCGCTGCTGAAGGAGGACGCCGGACCCCTGCGGGCCTACACCCCGGCCGGCCGGTCCGTCCGGGACATGGGGCCGGCCCCGCACGCTGCCGCACCCGACTCGGCCTCGCTGCGCCGGCAACTGGACCGGCTGTGCTCCTGGGCCTGGTACGCGGCGGTCAAGCCACTGCTGGACCTGCTCGTGCCACCACCCGGCCGCACCCGCCCGCCGTCGCTGGTCCTGGTGCCCATGGGCGCCCTCGGCGTGGTGCCGTGGCACGCGGCCTGGTCGGAGCCGGACGCCACCGGACGCCGCCGGTACGCCGTCGAGCTGGCCGAGATCTCGTACGCTGCCTCGGCTCGGCTGCTGTGCGACGTGGCCGCCCGGCCGTCCACCCCGCACACCGGCGCCGCCCTGGTGGTCGGCAATCCGACCGGGGACCTGCGCTACGCCGGCGAGGAGGCGGACGCGGTGCAGCGGGCCTTCTACCCGCGGGGCAGCTTCCTCGGGCGGCGCGCGGCGGGCGAGGCCGACGGCCCGGGCACGCCGGCCGAGGTGCTCGCCTGGCTGCGCCGCGGCGGTGGTGGCGTCCTGCACCTGGCCTGCCATGCCACCGTGGCCGCCAACCAGCGCTACAGCTCGTACCTCTCCTTCAGCGGCGGTGAGCTGGCCGCCGAGGAGCTGACCGAGGCGGCCGGGCGGAGCGGCGACGGGCTGGAGCTGGTGGTCCTGGCGGCCTGCCGGAGCCATGTGTCCGGGCGCGGCCACAACGAGGCGTACAGCCTCGCCACGGCCTTCCTGGTGGCCGGAGCCCGCTCGGTGATCGGCTCGCTGTGGCCGGTTCCCGACGACGCCACCTCGGTCCTGATGTTCATGACGCACCATTTCCTGCGCCGGGAGCAGGAACAGGCGGGCCGGGCGCTGCGGCGGGCCCAGCTGTGGATGCTCGACCCGGACCGCCGGCTGCCGCCCGGTATGCCCGGCGCGCTGGCCGCCCGCGCCGCTGCGGTGGAGCCGGACGACCTCTCGGCCTGGGCCGGTTTCACCCACCTGGGGCAGTGACGGCGGATCAGTCCGGGACGACCGTGCGGAGCGGGAGGGTGAGCGCCGCCCAGCGGCCGGGGGAGGCCGCCGGGCGGCCGGGCAGCATGTCCCGGCTGCCGCCCGGGGCGAGCGGGCGGAACACGCCGTCCGTCGACCGGCCGCTCTGCCGGTCCGCGGGCAGCGTCGGGTCCCAGGGCCCGAACTGGAACGGCACGGTGTTCAGTTCGCCCTCGGCCACGATCAGCTTGAGCCAGTCACGGACGTAGGCGCCGGGCCGGACCGGTCGAGTGGGCGGGAGACTGAGGTGAACCGGATCGCCGTTCAGCGCGTAGCCGGTGCCGCCGGGGGCGATGAAGGCTCCGGGGAAGAGGACCGATCGGCTGGCGTAGCTGTCCGTGAGGTTCAGCAGGACGCACCAGAGGGCCTTGCCCGTCGAACGGTTGTGAATGCGGACGGACACCCTCGGCTCCTGCCGGCCGCCCGGCCCGTGCCCGTAACTGCAGACGATCTCACCGGAGCCCTCGGGCATGATCGGGGCACCGCTGCCCCAGGGCGTCACCTCGACCCGGACGTGGGATCCGAGCGAGGGATCGGGGTTGGCGAGGTCGCGCAGCTGATGCCAGCCGGCCAGGTGGACGAGGCAGTCGACGATCCGCCGGGCGTCGGCCGTACCGCCCCACGGCAGCGCCGGGACGGCGGGGGATCCGTCCCGGAACAGCACCCGGGCCTGCGCCCGGTCCAGGACGACCCGCAGCAGCGTCCCGGGCGCGTCCCGCGGATCGTCCACGAGGCGAAGCAGCGGCGAGCGGGCGGTGCGCAGGGCGTCGGTCAACTCGGCATCCCCCGCAGGGCGTTCTGCTGCCTCGACCAGGACCGACACCGGCGGCAGGGCCAGCGCGGAGAGCGTCACCGGGTAGCTGAGCGTCGGATCGGGTGACCAGCCGGACGGCTCCACCAGGGTCCGGTCGACCCGGACCTCCCGGGCGGTCAGCAGGTGCCGGTCCTGGCTGCCGGGCCCGGGTTCGACGCTGAACTCGGTACCGCCGGCGTCCGGGCCGCCGCGCAGCCCGTGGACGGTTCCACAGTCCACCTCCCAGCCCGAAGCACCGTGGCGGAGCAGGTGAGGGCTCGGGGCGCGAACGGCCCCGCCGAGGAACGGCCGGTCGGCAGGGCCACCGGCCTCCAGGGGGAGCAGGACCGGGTGCTGGCGTTCACCCGAGCCCTGCACCCGGCACTGCACGGCCGCCATCAGCCGGCGGTAGCTCAGCTCCGGGCCGCCCTGCTCGCCGAGCGCGCCGAGGAGTGCGTGGGTGAACACGCCGTGCGTGCGTCCGTCGAACCAGTCCTCGAACGCGGGCTGGTTCAGCCGGCTCGCGGCCAGCAGGACGTGACCCGGCCCGGCCGCAGGAGCGGTGACGTCGCGGGCCGTCGCGAGCGCCGCCCAGGACGGATCCGGTGGAAGGAGGCGCGCGTTGCCCTCGGCGTCCCGGGTCGCGCCGCCCGAGAAACAGCAGTCGAGGACCGCGACGACATGGGTGCCGCGGGCGGCGACCTCGTCCAGCAGGGCTCCCAGCTCCTTGTCCAGCAAGGGCCCGTCGGCGCAGACCAGGGCCTGGCAGCGGCCGGTGGACTCGACCTTCAGCTGCTCGGCCGTGGCGTCGAACTCGGTCCCGTGGCCGGAGAACCAGAGCAGTGCGGTGTCCTGCGGCCCCGCCTGCCCGAGATGCCCGCGGATGCCGTCGGTGACCGCACGCACGGTGGCGTCGGTGTCGAGCAGCGTCCGCACGACCGGCTCCGTCACCTTCGCGCCCAGCCAACGCTCAGCAGCGGCCGCGTCGTTGACGCACCCTCGGAGCGAAGGGCGGCCGAGCGCCGAGTAGTCGTTGATCCCCACCAGGAGTGCAAATACCGTCCTCATGGTCAGAAGTGTTCCAGGCGGACACCGCCCCGGCGGTCCGGTCGACCGGGCGAATGGTGGGCGGGAACAGGTCGTCATCCGGCCATGCGCGTGCGATCACCTGCACGGCTTCGCAATATGGCGGTGCGATCACTATCCTTCCCTTCTCGACCGCGCGCTGTGAGCGCGGTGTCACTCCATGGTCATCGGGGGATTCATGGGTTTCATTGAGCAGCCCCGCCGCGTCGTGCGACCTGGCCAGGCGACCGCGCCCGGTCGGGCTGCGGCGAGCGGTCCGGCCACCGGCGGGCGACCGCCGCAGACCCGCGTCGGGGCGGACCGGCTGCGCGCGAGGCCGGTGGGCTTCCTGAACGCCGTACGCCGACTCGACGCCGGACTCGACCCGGCCGCCTGCAACGAGCTGGCCGACTGGCTCAAGGAGCACTACACCAACGAGTTCGGCGACGTCCCGCTCGGCTTCCTCGCCACCTGCTACCTCGGTGCACCGTACGTCGACCACCAGCTGAACCTGTTCCACTCGATCGTGGACCACTTCGCCCCCGGGGATCCGATGCCCCACCCCTTCGCGGCCGCCCGGATGCTGGTGCGCACCGGCGCCTACGCCTTCGTCGAGGTGTACGACGGCGGCCTGGTGCTGCCGGTGCTCCCGGACGGCAGCGTGGTACGCCCGTGAACCCGTCCCGCCGACTGCCACACCGTGAACGGAGACCCGCATGACAGAGGTGGACCACGTCCTGCGCAACCAGGTGGCGCAGGTCGACAGACTCGTGCACCGGCTCTCCGAGCAGGTCGGCCAGGTGTCCGGCAAGGTCTCCGCCGTCGGCATCGCGCAGCAGCAGACCCAGAGCGAACTGCAGCAACTGCGCGCCGACTTCCTGGCCTTCGTCCACCAGTCCCAGCTGACCGCCAACGTGCAGCGGGCCGAGACCCGGATCGGTGTCATCCAGGACAAGGTCGACCACGAGTTCGGCCACCACAAGGTGGTCCGGCGCACCGCCGTCGGCATGTTGCAGGCCTTCGACCTCGGCCTGGTGTCCGAGGCGACGGTGACCTCGGTGAGCGAGCAGCTGATGATCCAGACGCCGCGCTACTGGCTCGCGCCCGCCCTGGTCGCCCTCGCGGCCTGGTCCGCCGACGACCCGGGGCTGTGCGAGCGGGCGGTGGACGAGGCGTTCCGGCGCTCGCCGGAGCGCACCTCGCTCCTCTTCGCGCTGGTGCTGCGCAGACAGGGCCGCCAGCAGGCCGCGGTGCGGTGGCTGCGGCACTACCTGATCGCCCAGGACCCGGCCGCCCTCGGTCGGGAGTTCGCGGTCATCCTGGAGTCCATCTCGCAGGGGGCCTTCGGTGCGGGCGGCCGCGAGATGCTGCACGAGACGCTCGGGCGGTGGCGCGAGACCCTGCTCGGCGACGACGAGGCCCGGGCCGCCCAGGTACGTCGGTGGCGTGCGGAGATCGACAGCCTGCGCGCACCGTCGGCCGCCGGCGAGTTCCCCCGGCTCTCCCAGGTGTCCCCGCAGTGGCCGCAGTTGGACGCCGTACTCGCCTCGGCCCGGGCCCAGCAGGCGATCCTCGCCAAGTACACCGCGATGATGGCGGGCGAGTCCCTCCCGTCCGAGCGGCTCGAGGACGCCATCGACGACATCCTGGACCGGCTGGTCTCGGAGTACGACAACGAGGAGCTGCCGCTCCGCCGCGACCTGGCGTTCAACCAGGCGGTGGTGGCGTGCGACGGCGACCTGGACGCCGCCAGGCAGGCCGTGGACGTGGACTCCGCTTCGCTGGAGGAGACGCTCGACTACCTCACCATCCAGTCCACCGCGGCCCTCAACCCCTCGGCCATCGGTGCCTCGGCCTCCACCCAGCGGCTCGCCGTCGCCGCCTGCCACGAGTGGTTCGCGCAGGCCCACGCCGGTTTCAGCCGGGACTACCGGATGGCCGAACCGCCGGACGTCCACGCGGTGTTCGCCACCAGCCACACCTTCGGGGCCCAGGTCTTCAACCTGCCGCAGTGGGCAGGTTCGTTCAACACCCCGCTCCCCGCCCTGGAGCAGTCGCTCGCCCAGCACTGGGACCAGCACACCGCCCCCTTCCTGGCCTCGCTGGCCTACCCGCTGCAGCGCCAGCTGGTCATGCTCGGCGGCGCGCTCGTGCTGCTGCTGCTCGTCGTCGGCCCGATGAGCATCGCGGTCGCCCTCGGCCTGGCGGTCGTGGCCGGCGGCATCTGCGGAGTGGTGCTGTACACCCGCTCCGAGGCCGCCCGGAGGGCCACGGACTCGGCCAAGGAGCTGCTGGCGCGCGCCAAGAACGACTCCATCCTCCAACTGCGCGGCGCGTGCGCCGAGTACACCGACTGGAAGACCGCCTACCGGAACGCGGACCAGGTGGAGGCCCGGACCCGCGAGTTCATCGGTTCACTGGCCGCCGCCGGCCACGCCCACAGCCCGTTCGACGGGCGCACCGTCCGACCCGCCGCCGCCCCGCAGTCCGGAGGAACGCAGTGACCACGCCCTACCCCGCCCCGCCACCACCGCGTCGCCCCGCCGCCTCCCCGTGGGCGGCCAGCCCCAAGTCCACCACGGAGCGGGCCACCAGTCGGCTGCGCCGGATCGTCGAGGGCCTGCCGGACTGGGAACCGCTGCCGCCCGGCGAGGTGACGGTGCGCCGCCCCGGAAGCGGGCTGTGACACCGGCCTGGCGGCGGCGCGTGAAACCGGCCGGGCAGCAGGCAGTGGGCACACCCGGACCACTCGGCGGCCGGTACCACGCCTGGGCCGACTTCCTGGAACGCTGGTCGGCGGGCGAGCCGGTCGACGACACCGGCCTGCCCGCGCTCACGCCCACCGACTTCCCCGAGGACACCTGGCAGCGGCTCGGGGCGCGGATCACGGAAGCGTTCCAACAGCGCCTCCAGGCCTGGGCGGACGCGCTCGTCGCGGCGGTCAACGCGGCCGACGACGAGTTCGCCGTGGGCCGCGCCCTCGCTCAGGCACGCACCGGGCTGCACCGGATCCGGGCGCTCGCCGGCCACCCGCAGCTCCCGGCCGACCTGAGGGAGAAGCTGACCGCGATCATCGACGGGCAGACCCGCCGGGCCCAGGAGGACCTGGAACGCGAGCTGGAGCGCCGGGCGTCGTACGAGCAGGACCAACAGGCCGTCGACGCGCGCCGCCGCACCCTGCGCGACAACCCGCTCACCGCCGTCATCACCGCCACGCCCCCGGCCGACCCGGGCGGCTGGTCCTACGACCCCACCGACGGGCCGCGCCGCCGCATCGTCCCGGGCTGACCGGGTCCTCGACCCGCCGTCCTACCGCGTCCCGCCGAACTGCCGTCCCGCCGAACTGCCGTCCTGCCGAACCGCCGTCCCGCCGAACCGCTGAACCGAGACCCGAGGCCCAGATGTCCAACTACGCCGAGAGCCGAGACGACCTCGACAACTACCTCACCGCGCGAGTACCGGTGATCGGCCTGCGTACCATCGAGCAGCAGCGGGCGCTGCGGCTGGTGAAGGAGGTGGCGACCCGGTCGCGCCGGAGCAGCCAGCCGTTCTGGATCTACACCAGGGCCACCGGCCTGCGCGACCTGCGCTCCAACGCCACCGTCCAGGACGACCGCTCCCTGACCGGCGCCATGGAGTTCGCCGCCGCCCAGTTCACCAGCCGCCCGCAGGCCACCCTGATCCTGGTCGACCCGGACGGGCTGGAGACCGACACCCACTTCACCCGGCACGTCGCCGAACTCGCCCGGCTGGCCGACGCCAACGCCGGCAGCATCGTCCTGATCACCGACAGCCCGATCTGGAGCGGACTGCAACGGCTCGGCATGAGCCTGCAGCTCGAACTGCCGGACGCCGACGAGATGTACGGCACCATCAAGAGCTTCCTCGACGACCACCACGGCGTGGTGCCGATCGAATGGAACGAGGACGACGCGCGCCGCGCCTCGGAGTTCCTGCTCGGCGTGACCGAGGCCGAAGCGGTCAACCTGATGGCCACCATCGTCGCCAAGGGAGCGGTCCAGCGCGACGACGTCCTCGCGCTGGCCCGGGCCAAGGACCGGATCTTCAGCGACCTCGCCGGCCTCGAGCGGGTCCAGCTCAAGGCCTCGGACTACTCCGTCGGGGGCCTGAGCAGCCTGCGGGGATGGCTCCAGCGCAAGCACGAACTGATGCACGCCGATCTGCGCGGCACCGACCTGCGGCCGCCGCGCGGCGTGCTGCTGGTCGGCGTGCCCGGCTGCGGCAAGTCGCTGTCCGCCAAGGCCATCGCCTCGCAGTGGCAACTCCCGCTCTACCGGCTCGACATGGCGAGCATCCACGGCAAGTACCTCGGCGAGTCCGAGGGCCGGATGCGGGAGGCGCTGGAGACCGCCGACCGGGTGGCGCCGTGCATCCTGTGGATCGACGAGATCGAGAAGGGGCTGGCCGGCAGCCACGACATGTCCGGCGTGCCGCAGCGCGTCATCGGCCAGTTCCTCTTCTGGCTCCAGGAGTCGGACTCCCGCGCGTTCGTCGTCGCCACCGCGAACGACGTCCGCAGCCTGCCGCCCGAGCTCCTCCGCAAGGGTCGCTTCGACGAACTCTTCTTCGTCGACCTCCCCGACGCGCAGGACCGCAAGGAGATCATCGATCTCTACTACCGCAAGTACGTCAAGGTCGAGCCCGACCCGGACCAGGTGGACCGTCTCGTCGACCTCTCCGAGGGATTCGCCGGCTCCGACATCGAAGCCGCCCTCCACGAGGTCGGCGCCGAGGTGCACCTCAACGGCGGCGCCGCCAAGCTGCTCCCGTCGTTCGTGCTCGACACCTTCGCCAACACCACGCCGCTCAGCCGGACCAACCCCGAACAGATCGAGGAGATCCGCACCTGGGGCCGCGACCGAGCCGTCCCGGCCGGCCGCACCACGACCACCACGACCTCCGGCACCTCCGGTACACCCCGCCGCGTCGTCTTCATGGGCGAGTAGCCGTCGGTGAGATCCGTAGATCTCCCATTCTGTGACCCGCGTCACATCCAACTCCTGTCAGCAGTCGGGGCGCCGTCACCGTCGTCAACGCCGTGCCCGACTTCGTCGAGCGGATGCGGCTCCACCAGGTCGCGACCGGCCGGGACCTCGCGTTCCGCAAGCTCGCCGACGTGTTCGCGGGCACCGGGGTGCGGCTGCGCCTGGCGAGCGTCACCGGCGTCGACCCCAAGCGCAGGACCGTCGCATTGATCGGCGCGGACGGCGATGGCGAACTCGGGTACGACACGCTCCTCTACACGCTCGGCAGCTCCGTCGCCCACCACGGTGTCCCCGGAGTGGCCGAGTACGCCTTCGACGTGACCGGCCTGCCCTCGGCGCTGCGCCTGCGCGAGCGCCTGGCCGCTCTGGGCGAGGGCGGCACACTGCTGGTTGTCGGGGAGGGCCTGGCCGGCATCGAGGCTACGCCTCGCTCGGGGGATGGGCAGACCTGCTCGCTGGGATTCCCCACCCTCCCAGGGCTGCGGCTTGGGTGGGGAACGGCGCGCTTTCGTGGCGAGGTCTGACGTCCGGGGACCAAGGAGGGGCCGGGGGGCGTCCGAGGTTGGCTGTCAGCTCACTGGGTTCCCAAGGCGTGGGCGAGCAGGGTTTGCCGGGTGCGACTGCCCGTCTTCGCGAAGACCGACTTGAGGTGGTCCTGGACGGTGTTCTCGGACAGGAACATCAACCGGGCCACCTCGCGCGTGTTCGCGCCGGTGCGGAGGTGGGCCAGGAGCTCGGTCTCGCGGGTGCTGAGGCCGTAGGACCGCGCGAACAGCGTGAGGCGCTCGCTGGGGGCGGTGGTTTCGATGGTGACGGCGATGTCGCGCTCGGGCACCGGCGCGCCGGAGTCCATCCGGGCGGCGCGCAGGGTGAGCCAGTGGCCGCTGCCCAGGTGGACGCGGGCGCGTGCCGGGTTCGCGTCCACTGCGGCTTCACGGGCGAGGAGCTGGGCGCCCACGTTGTAGGCACCCGCCGGGATCGGCGCCCGGCCCGGGGAATCCGGCGGGATGAGCTGCCGAAGGTAGTGCTGCGTCGGCGGTGTCGTGGCCCGCACCTGGAGTTCCGGGGAGAGCAGCATGATGGCCGGTCCGGCGGGAGGCGGGGCCCCTGCGTGTTCGGTCGTGAACGTCGCCGCCTGGCTGCGGCGCAGCGCCGCGGTGAGCGGCGCGGTCACGCTGTGCAGGAAGTCCAGCTCTGCCGTGGTGAACGCGGGTGCGTCCTGCAGGCGCCACAGGTCGAGGAATCCCCAGCAGCCGAACCTGCCCCGGAAAACCGAGGAGGCGATGTCCGTGACCTGGTAGTGGCGGAGGAGGTCCCGCCACATCAGGCTGCGCTCCAGGTCGCCTCCCGTCGCCTGGTGCAGGGAAGCCACCGGGGCGCTCAGGCCGGTCCACCTGTTGACCGTGGTGCAGTACTTGAGCCGGATCAGCCGTGGCAGCTCCGGCAGGCACGGGACGTCCGCCAGCGGTGCGGAACCCACCGATGTCTCCGGGTCGGTGGCCAGCCAGACGTAGGCGTCGAACCCGATCACGCGCCGCAGCAGAGGGAGCAGGGCCAGACGCAGCGTCCGCACGTTGGTGTCCTGCTCGCACAGCAGCACCAGCTGTTCCCTGACCCGGGCGGTCCTGTCGGTCACGATCGCAGGTTAACCCCGGTCGCCGCGCGCAACGGGAGTCGGCGCCTGCGAATCCCAGGAATCTGGGATGGGCTCGTCGGGAGGGTGCTTCTAGCGTGAGCAGCAAGAAGACAAGGCTGTATCGAGCCAAGGAGCGGGGCCATGTACACGATGGTGGTGCGGATGTCGGTCGACCCGTCGCGGACCGAGGTGGTCACGCGGCACCTGCGCGAGGACATCGTCGGCTGGGCAATGCGCCGGCCGGGTTTCGTGAGCGGTCAGTGGCTGCTCGGCCCCGAGGGCGACCAGGGGCTGGGCGTCGTCGTCTTCGCGTCCCAGGATGCCGCCGACAGTGCGGCGCAGGGCCCGAGCGGTTTCCGGCGCGACGAAGGCCGCGCCTGGAACGTCGAGGAGGTGACCGTCTACGAGCAGGTTGCGTCGGCCTAGGAGGAGTCATGGCTGCTGCTGGGGGAGTTGGCCTGATCAGCTGACGGTCCGTCGAAAAGTGCCATGCTTCGTGTCGGCCTGGGCCGTGTCCACAGTTTGGCGTGGACACGGTCAAATTCTTCTGTAGTGAGTCTCTAGAAATCGCAAGATTGAAGAAGACATTCGTGCCTCCACCCTGTGACCATGAGTGAGTGGCGCAGCTAGGGCTCCCCTCCAGGGGTGAGCGGTTCCGGCGGGCGTCCACGGGTTCGGTGCTTCAGCCGTCTCCGCTCTCGTGCGGGCGCGCCTGCGCCATCTGGCGCTCCGGCTCGGGTCAGCGGGTCGAATTGCAGGGGGAGCTCATATGGAGCGCATGATCGAGTCTGCCGTCAGCACCATCCGCTACAGATACTTCGAACCGCTGACCCTCGATGATCTCGCCCAGTCGGCAAGGGTCAGTAAATTCCATTTCCTGCGCACGTTCAGGCGTGTCACCGGCGTCACTCCCGGGCGATTCCTCACGGCCGTCCGCCTGGAGGAGGCGAAGCGCCTGCTGCTCACCACCTCGCTGAACGTCTCCGACGTCTCGGCGCAGGTCGGATACAGCAGTACGGGAAGCTTCACCCGGCGCTTCACCGAGTCGGTGGGCTGCTCGCCGACCCAGTACCGGCAGTACGGCCCGGGTGAGTCCGTCGGAGGGCCGGCGCTCGGACCGGCCGCCGTGACGGGCGGCAGGGACGGGCGGGGCGGGACCGTGACCGGCATCGTCCGGGTCTTCGACCCCGGGGTCACCGCCGTCTACATAGGAGTGTTCGAGAGTTCGATCCTGGAACGATGTCCCGCCGTCAGGGCGGTCATCATCGAACCCGGCTCCTTCCGGTTGACCGGCGTCCCCGAGGGGACCTGGTTCATCCACGCGGTCGGACACGGGACGCACCCGGACGGCGTCCCGAGTCCTGGAAAGCAGAACCTCCTCGTCGGCACCGTGGGGCCGATCGACATCGCCCCGGGCGAGGTGGTAGACCTCAACCTCACCGTGCGCCCGCCCGCCTGGCACCACCCGCCGATCCTGCTCGCCCTGCCCGACCTGGTCGAGCAGCCGTCGATCGCGGCCTGAGCGGCCTGAGCGGCCTGAGCGGCCGGAATCGGACGGGATTCGGACCGGTAAACGGACCGGATTCGGACCGCGGCCCCGGCGGGGCCGCGAGCGCACACGCCCACGGCCGGACGAGGACCGGCCTCTCCTCGGCAGGTGAGGAAGCTGAGTACGATTTCTGAGACCCACGGCACCTGGCGCGCCGTCGGAAGCACCGTGGCCCGGGGTCCCGAGCGGCTGCGGGCCGCCGTCGGCCTGCTGCCGGCGGCGCCGGCCGGCCCGCGCGAGCCCTACTTCGCGGACGGGCCGGCCGCCCCGGACCGGCGGTACCACGAGGAGAGCAACTTCGTGGAGGCCCGGATGACCGACCAGCGGCCGGGTTCGTCCCGGGATGCGCCAGGCGCCCGGGCGGAGTTCGGGCCGGTGCTCGCGACCGTCCCGCTGCCCGATCCGGGGCTCGCGGAGCCCGCCGGGACGCCCGCCTCGTTCACCGAGGTGCTGCTCGCCCGGCGCACCGGGTACGGCCGCTACCGCGGGCCGTTCGGCCTCGCCGAACTGTCCGCCCTGCTGCACCACGCGGCCGGGATCACCGCCGTCAGGCGGCCCGGCCCGGACACCGTCCAACAGGTACGGGCGTACCCGAGCGGCGGCGCCCGCTACCCGCTCCAACTGCTGCTCTACTGCCACGGGATCGAGGGCCTGGAGCGCGGCCTGTACCGGTACGAGCCCCAGGCGCACACCCTCGAACAGCTCGACACCGCCGACCTGTCGGGCCGGCTGCGCCGCTGCGCCCCGGCCACCGACCCGGACGAGCCGGGCGGCGGCGCGATCGACGCCGAGGACTGCCCACTGTGGGTGTTCACCGTCGGGGACCTCAGCTACCAGCGGTCGCAGTACGGGCTGCGCTCCTACCGGCTGGTGCTCCAGGAGTCCGGACACCTGGCGCAGAATCTGGCGCTGGTGGCGACCTGGCTCGGCAAGACCTCGATCGGGCTGGCCGGGTACTTCGACGAGGCCGTCAACCATCTGATCGGCGTGGACGGGGTGAACTCCGCGGTGCTCTACCTGCACCTGTTCGGTGCCGCCGGGGACTGAGCGTCCCCCGCAGGCGTTGGGCCGGTCCCCGTCCCCGTTCGAGGAGAACGGGGACGGGGACCGGGGGCCCCGGGGGGAGGGCTCAGCGGGGCGGGATGTTGTGGTTCACCCGGAAGAAGTTCTCCGGGTCCCAGGTGCGCTTGGCCTCCTGGAGGCGGGACCAGTTGGCCTCGGTGTAGGCCGTCCTGGTCTTCGACCCGTCGGTGAGGAAGTTGAGGAACGTCCCGCCGGTGGCGAAGGGCTCCAGGCGGGCGTGCAGGCCGTCCGCCCAGTCCCGCACCGGGGTCGCCATCGCGGGGGCCGGGATCATCGCCGTCGTGATCACCGAGAACGGCACGTCACGGTGGCCGACCGGTCCGGCGTCCGGGCCCGGGGTCGCCATCGCGCCGGACCAGTGGCGGATCTCCACCGTGGACATCGGCGGGGCCGCCGAGCCCGTACCGGCCGCCGCGACCATCGCGTCCACGCCCGCCTGCGGGACGGTGTGGAACAGGTCGATCACCTGGTGCGCCACCATCGGGGGCGGCGGCGGGCCGGCGATGGCCGGGCCGGCCTGCGCGAACGGCATCTCGGTGAGGGCACCGGCCACCGGCGCGCCCAGGGTGTCGAACAGTGGCTTCAGCAGCCGCTCGCCCTCGGTGGCCGACCCGTCGAAGCACACCCGCAGGCAGAGGAACTGCTTGCCGCGGAACGGCTCCGGCACCGGCGGGCCCGGGGGCATTCGCATCATCAGCAGCGCGGTGGACAGTTGGCCGGGCTGCTGCGGCGCCCACTCCAGGTAGTGCGGGACGCCCTCGGGGGCCCGGTCGAGATCGAACAGCAGGTGGCCCGCGTACACCGTCGCGACCGGGTACAGCCGGACGGTGAACTCCGCGGCCACACCGAAATTGCCGCTGCCGCCGCGCAGGGCCCAGTAGAGGTCCGGGTTCTCGGCGGCGCTCGCGATGCGCAGCTGCCCGTCGGCGCCGACCACCTCGGCCGAGACCAGGCTGTCGGCGGCGTAGCCGAACTCGCGGGAGAGCCAGCCGATGCCGCCGCCCAGCGTGAAGCCGACCGCTCCGACCATCGGGGTGCCGGACAGCGGAGCCAGGCCGAACGGCGCGGCGGCCGCGATCACGTCGGACCACAGCGCGCCGGCCTGCACCACGGCGGTACGGCTCGCCGGGGCGACGGTGACCGCGTTCAGCGCCGAGGTGCGCAGCAGCAGCCCGCCGTCCGAGGGGTGGACCGCACCGTGGCCGGTGCCCTGCAGGGCGAACGGCACCCCGGCCTCGCGGGCGGCCCGGACGGCGGCCTGGATGTCCTCGGTGCCGGTGGCCATGGCGACGGCGGCGGGGTGGGACTCGACGGCACGCATCCAGGCGAGCCGCTCGGTGTCGTACGCCTCGTCACCGGGCAGGTGGACGGCGCCGGCGAAGGTTGGGCGCAGGGCGCGGGCCACCGCCTCCGAGGCCTGCGGACGGTCGGTCATCAGTTGTGCTCCCTTTCGTCACGGGGGGTTGCCCCGGGTGGCGTGTTCTTCAACCAGGTGGTCAACTCGCCGACCAGTAGGCTGAGTTCCTGAGCGGAGACGATCGTGTAGTGATTCTGAGGCCGCGTCAGAACAGCCAGGTCGGGGCAGAGTTCGCGCCAGTCGGCGGCCGGGTCGGCGCCGGGGTGGGCGTGCTCGGCCACCACCAGGAGGGCGGGGCGCTCGACCACGCCCGGGTGGTGCGCCGTGAGCAGTGCCAGGTTCCGGGCGTGGACCCGGGACAGCCGCCGGTGGGTCGGCAGGTCGGCCTCGGCGGGCAGCAGGCCGTGCGCGACGGCCGTGTCCCGGGCGGCGGCCGCCTCGGTGCCGGGGGCGGCGGCGCGGACGGCTTCGGCGGCCGCCGCGGGCAGTTCTCCGCCCGCCAGGTCGCTCAGGAACTCCAGCTGCCGGGCGGTCTCGTCCGACGGGACCCGGTGGTCCCGGACGGTGCTGTCGATCATGAACAGCCAGGTTTCCCGGCCGTGTTCGGCGAGCTGCCGGGCGACCTCGTGGGCCAGCACCCCGCCCATCGACCAGCCGCCCAGCAGGTACGGGCCGTCCGGGCGCAGCCGTTCCAGTTCCTCCCGGTAGCGGGCGGCCAGCGAGGCGAGGTCCGGCGGCTCGGGTCCGTCGGATTCTCCGGAACCAGAGCCGAGCGCCGGGTGCTGGAAGGCCAGCACCGGGCCGGGCCACGCCTGGGCCAGCGGCAGGTAGCTGCTCACCGAGCCGCCCACCGGGTGGAACAGCACCAGCTCCGGGCCGGGCCGGTCGGCCAGCCGCACCGCGCAGGAGGCCGTCCGGCCGCCCTCGGCCAGCCGGGCCCCGAGCGCACGCAGGGTCGGGGCCTCGAACACCTCGCCGAACCGCAGCTCGACGCCGAACTCGGCGCGGATCCTGTTGACCAGCCGCAGCGCCAGCAGCGAGTTGCCGCCGAGCGCGAAGTAGTCGCTGTCCGGGCCGACCGCCGGCACCTGCAGCAGTTCCGTCCACAGCTCGGCGAGCCGCTTGAGCAGCCCGTCGTCCAGTTCGCCGCCCTCCTGCTCGGGGCCGGGGGCGTCGAGCAGGGCCAGCGCGGCCCTGGCGTCCACCTTGCCGTTGCCGGTCAGCGGCAGCCGGTCCACCGGGCGGATCCGACCGGGCACCAGGTAGGAGGGCAGCCGGGCGCGCAGGAAGCCGGCCAGCTCGGCCGGATCGCAGACGGCGCCCTCGGCGGCCACCACCAGGGCGGCCAGGGCCAGTTGGCCGCCGGGCGCGGGCACCGCGCAGACCGCGCACTCGGCCACCGCCGGGTGGGTGCGCAGCGCCGTCTCGACCTCGCCGGGCTCCACCCGGAAGCCCTGGATCTTCAGCTGCCGGTCCTCCCGGCCGAGGAACTCGATGGTGCCGTCCGGCCAGTACCGGCCCAGGTCGCCGGTCCAGTACAGCCGTTCGCCGGTCACCGGGTGGTGGTGGAAGCGTTCGGCGGTGCGCTCCTGGTCGCCCGCGTAGCCACGGGCCAGGCCGGTACCGCCGATGTGGATCCGGCCGGTGGCGTGCGGGGGACGCAGCTCCAGCCGGTGGTCGAGCACCCGCATGGTCTGACCGCGCAGCGGCGTGCCGTACGGGACGGACCGCCAGGCCGGGTCGGGCTCGCCGACCTCGTACAGGTTGGACCAGATCGCGGCCTCGGTGGCGCCGCCCATCGCCAGTATCCGTACGTCCGGGCGCCAGCGGCGCATACGTGCGGGCAGGGTGACCGGGATCCAGTCGCCGCTGAGGAGGAACGCCCGGACCGGCGGTGCGGCGGGGGTGTCCGGCTGTTCGACCACCTCGACCAGCATCTCGGCCAGCGCGGGCACCGAGTTCCACACCGTCACGCCGTGCTCGGCGGCGCAGCCCGCCCAGCCGGCCGGGTCGGGGCGGGAGGTGGCGGCGGGCAGGACCAGGGCGGCGCCGGCGGCGAGGGTGCCGAAGACGTCCCAGACCGAGAGGTCGAAGCTGAGCGAGGAGATGCCGAACACCCGGTCCTCGGAGCCGAGTTCGATCCGCTCGTCGATGTCGAGGACGGTGTTCAGGGCGGCCCGGTGCTCCACCGCCACGCCCTTGGGGACACCGGTGGAGCCGGAGGTGTAGATGACGTAGGCGAGGTCCTCGGCGGAGCCGGGCGCGGCCGGGGCCCACCCCGGGCGCGGGTCCACCGCGTCCACCTGGATCGGGGCGACCGTCGCGGGCAGCTCGGGCGAGCGGTGCGACTGGGTCAGGACGACCGGGCAGCCGCAGGCGTCCAGCAGGGCGGCGATCCGCTCCGCCGGGAGCGCGGCGTCCACCGGGCAGTACGCGGCCCCGGCCCGGAGCGCGCCGAGCACCGCGACGACCTGCTCCCAGCCCTTGCTCATCACCACCGGCACCACCTGGCCGGGGCCGACGGCGAGGTCGGCCAGCCGGGCGGCCACCGCGCCGGACAGCGCTTCGAGTTCGCCGTAGTCGAGGGTGCGCCCGGGGGCGATCACGGCGGGCGCGGCGGGTCGGCGGGCGGCCTGCGCCAGGAAGGGGTCCTCCAGCCGGCCGGTGGGCGCGGGGGCGGGCCGGTTGAGCGCCTCGACGGTCTCCCGGTGGCCGGGCGGCAGCAGCTCGGGCAGCCGCTCGGCGCCGTCCGGGGCGGCGAGCTCCTCGACCAGCCGGCGGTAGGTGTCGAAGAGGGTCTGCGGCAGGCCGGGCGGGAACGCCTCGTCGACCACGTCCCAGACGCACTCGATGCCGCCGTCGGCGGCGTCCTTGGTCTGGTTGTCGATCAGCACCTGCGGGGTGCGCAGGCCGGTGTGGACGGTCCGGCAGGCCGGGCGCGGGGCGGCGGCACCGTGCCCGACCGGGGCGAGCATGCTGTTGAACACGTACGGCAGGGCCGCCGAGGAGGTCCAGCCGCGTCGGGCCGCCAGCTCGCGGGTGACGTGGACGCCGGAGACGTCGGCGTGCTCCAGGTCCCGCCAGAGCTGCTTCTGCAGCCGGACGGCGCGGGCCCAGAAGTCGCCCTCGGTCAGGTCCGCCTCCACCGGCAGGGTGGCGCTGAACTGGCCCACCACGCCGGCCGCCTCGGGGTGCAGGTTGGTCCAGTTCTGGTGCAGCACGTTGAGGCAGAAGCGGGGGCTGCTCGCCCAGGCGCCGAGCACCTCGGCGTAGATGTGCAGCAGTGCGGTGGTCGGCAGGATGCGGTGGGCGCGGAAGTTGGCCCGCAGCCGCTGCCACTGCGCCCGGTCGATGGTGAAGCTGCGCCGGGTCAGCAGGACGGGGGAGATCGCCGCGGGGCGGCGCTCCATCGGCAGCCGGGGGGCCTCCGGCAGGGTGTCCAGCCGGGCCTCCCAGTACTCCTGGTGGGCCCGGTGCTCCGGGGTGCCGACGCGCGCGGCGGCGGCCAGCACGCAGTCGCGGAAGGTGCCGGTGACGGGAGGCAGTTCGGCGTCCGGGTCGAGGTAGAGGCGCCACCACTCGTCCTGCAGCAGCCGGGTGGAGCCGGAGTCCAGCAGCAGCAGGCTCATCGCCAGGTGCAGCCGGACGCGGTGCGGGCGCAGCCGGACGGCGGTGATCTCGAACAGCGGCCAGCCCGTCGGGTCGGGGCCGGTGTCGCGCATCCGCTCCCGGACGGCGGCCAGACCGGCCCGCCGCTCCTCGGCGCCGGCCGCGCTCAGGTCGACCACGGTGAGCCGGAACGGCGGGGCCTCGCCGGGGTCGAGGACGCGCTGCTCGCCCTCCGGCAGGACGACGGTGCGTAGGTGCTCGTGGCGGTCGATCAGCTGCCGGACGGCCCGCTCGGCCCGGTCGGTGTCCAGCCCGACCACGTCGAGCTCGTAGTACAGGTTGGGCCGGAAGCCGCCCAGCTCCATCAGCGGGCTGGCGCCGACCAGGTAGGCGGCCTGCAGATCGCTCAGCGGAAAGGTCGGGGAGGTCGGGGAGGCCGGCGAGGTCGGCGGGGTCGGGACGGTGCGGTCATGCGGCGCGGTCATCGCGGCCTCCGGCCGGGTGCTGGTCGGGCGGCAGCAGGGCCCCGGACACGGCGTCGACCACCGGGTGCGGGTCCTGGTGCAGGAAGAAGTGGTGGCCGGGGAACTGCCGGACCGTGCAGCCGGCGCTGGTGTGCAGCCGCCAGGCCGTGAGCTCCGCGAGGTCGGCCACGGGATCGTCGGTTCCGCCGAACACCGAGACCGGGACGGCGAGTTCGGGCCCGGGGCGCCACCGGTAGGTCTCCGAGACGGAGAAGTCGGCGCGGAGCATCGGCAGGACCGTGCCGAGCAGGCCCGGGTGCTGCAGCAGTTCGTCCGGTGTGCCGTTCAACTCGGCGAGGTGGGCCAGTAGTTGCTCGGTCGGCGCGGCGTGCACGGGGGCGGCCCGGTCGGGCAGGTGCGGGGCGCGCCGGCCGGCCACCAGCAGCCGTACCGGCCTGGGCAGGCCGCGCCGCTCCAGCTCCCGGCACACCTCGTACGCCAGCAGCGCGCCCATGCTGTGCCCGAACCAGGCGTGCGGACCGTCGAGTTCGGGGGCGACGGCGTCGACCAGGGCTGGCACCAGCTCGTCCAGCCCGGCGTACGGGCGCTCGCGGAAGCGGCTCTCCCGGCCGGGCAGCCGGACGCAGCGCAGCTCGATCCGCGGGTCGAGCCGGGTGGCCCAGTGCCGGTAGACGCCGGCGCCGCCGCCGGTGTGCGGCAGGCAGAACAGGCGCACCGCGGCGGCGGGGCGGGGGCTCCAGCGGACCGTCCAGGCGGCCGCGTCGGCGATCACTGGCACATCCATCCGGCGGTCCTCTCGGCGATCATCAGGCAGGTCAGGTTGGTCGGGGCGCTGGGCATGGCGGGCATCACCGAGGCGTCCGCGATCCGCAGGCCGGTCAGCCCGCGGACGGCCAGCCGCTGGTCCACCACGGCCTCCCGGTCGCCGTCCGGGCCCATCCGGGCCGTGCCGACCGGGTGCCAGGCGGGGAAGACGAAGGAGGTCACGGCGCGGCGCAGCAGGTCGTCCCGGTGGACCATCCGCTCCGTCCACAGCAGCCGCTTGTCCAGATGGCGGTCGAGCTCCTGAGCGTGCGACAGCTCCCAGACCAGCCTGGTCCCGGCCATCAGCACCGCGACGTCCTCGGGGGTGGTGGCCAGCCCGAGGGTGATCTCCGGCTCGCCGTCCCGGAGCGTGACGCTGCCCCGGGAGGTCGGGCGCAGCGCGGTGGAGTGCAGCGACATCGCCGGGCGGCCGCGCAGCACCTGGGCGGCGCCGGGGACGGCCAGGCCGGCCAGGGTGTTCACCAGCGTCAGGTTGAGGTCGGGGCGGGAGCCGCCGGTGCTGTCGACCCGCGCCAGCACCTGGTGCATCTGCTCGCCGGGCCGGGCCACGCCGGGGCGGGTGACCGCCCACAGCGCGACGATCGGGTGGTCGATCAGGTTGCGGCCGACGCCGGGCAGGTCGAGGACCGGGGCGATCCCCTGGCCGGCCAGGTCGTCGGCCGGACCGATGCCCGAACGCAGCAGCAGGGCGGCGGTGTTGACCGCCCCGGCGGCCAGCGTGACGGACCCGGCGGACAGCGTCAGCTCGCGCCCGTCCCGGACGGCGGTCACGCCGGTCGCCCGGCCGCCGCGGACCTCAACCCGCCGCGCCGTGGTGCCGGTCCAGACGGTCAGGTTGGCGCGGTCGGCGGCGGGCTCCAGGTAGGCGTCGGCGGCCGAGTAGCGCCGCCGGCCGACCACGTTCAGCGGGATCGGGCCGGCCCCGAGGAGGCTGCCGGGGTCGTTCAGGTCAGCGGTCCGCGGGATGCCCAGGTCGGCGCAGGCCCGTAGGAACCCGGAGGCCAGCGGCGCGAGTTCGGACGGGGCGGTGCGCCGGACGGGCACCGGTCCGTCGGTGCCGTGACCTGGGCCCAACACGTCGGCGTCGGACTCCAGCGCGGCGTACCAGGGCAGGACCTCCGCCCAGCCCCACTCGTCGAGCCCTGCGGCGGCCCAGCCGTCGAAGTCGAACGGCAGGCCGCGCAGCGCCAGCGCGCCGTTGACCGCCGAGGACCCGCCGAGCACCCGGCCGACCGGGTACGGGCAGCTGCGCCCGTCCGGTCCGCCGTCGCCGACCCGGGCCTCGAACTCCCAGTTGGAGCCGGACAGGACGGGCTGGTCGCCGCGGTCGGTGGGGCGCGGCCCGGCCTCCAGCAGCAGCACCCGCCCGTCCGGCCGCTCGGAGAGCCGGGCGGCCAGCACGGCGCCCGCGGAGCCGCCGCCGACGACGATGTCGTCCCAGATCAGCTGTTCGCCGTTCGAGGTCTCCATCGGATCAGCGACCCACCCGCTCGGACAGGGTGCGGGCCAGCTCGGCGACCGTCGGGTTGTCGAACAGCATCTCCAGGTCCTCCTCGGCGTCCTGCACGATGCCGAGCTCGGCGCGGATCTGGGCGATGATCCGCACCGCGTGCAGTGAGTCGCCACCGAGTTCGAAGAAGTTGTCGTGCACCCCGAACTTCTGGTCGCCGAGGGTCTCGGCCCACAGCCGCAGCAGCCGCTGCTCCATCTCGTCGCGCGGGGCGACGGCCGCCTCGCCCTCACCGTCCTGCCAGGGCTCGGGCAGCGCCGCGCGGTCCACCTTGCCGTTCGCGCTGAGCGGCAGCCGCTCGATGAACATCAGGTGGTGCGGCACCATGTAGCCCGGCAGCAGCCGCTCCAGGGCGGCCCTGAGGGTGTCGGCGTCGGTCGGGTCGCCGGGCGCCCCGACGATGTGGGCGACGAGCTGGCGGCGGCCGGTGCGCGGGTTGGTGCGCAGCGAGCACAGCGCCTCGGCGACGCCGGGCTGGGCGCGCAGCGCGGCCTCGATCTCGCCGAGCTCGATCCGGTAGCCGTTCAGCTTGACCTGGAAGTCCATCCGGCCGAGGAAGTCGATGTCGCCGCCGGGCAGGTAGCGGCCCAGGTCGCCGGTCCGGTACAGGGCCTCGCCGGTGACCGGGTGGGTGACGAACCGTTCGGCGGTGCGCTCCTCGTCGGCCCAGTAGCCGCGGGCCAGGCCCGCGCCGCCGATGAAGATCTCGCCGGGCGTCCACACCGGACAGGGGCGGAAGTCCTGGTGCAGGACGTACGTCCGCTGGTTGGCCAGCGGACGGCCGTACGGGATCCGGGTCCAGTCCGCGGGGACCTCGCCGATCGGGTGGTGGATCGACCAGATCGACGCCTCGGTGGCGCCGCCGAGGCCGATCACCCGGGCGTGCGGGTGCGCGGTGCGGACTGCGTCCGGCAGTCCGACCGGGATCCAGTCGCCGCTGAGCAGGACCAGCCGCAGCGCCGTCGGCTCCGGGCCGGCGGTGGGGCTCTCGGTCAGGGCCTGCATCAGCGCGGGGACGGAGTTCCACACGGTGACCCGGTGGCGGCGGATCAGCTCCTCCCAGTGCGCGGGGTCGTGCAGCCGGTCGGCGGCGGGCAGGACCACGGCCCCGCCCGCCGCCAGGATGCCGAACACGTCGTACACCGAGAGGTCGAAGCTGAGCGCGGACAGTGCCAGCACCCGGTCCTCGGGGCCCACGCCGAAGCGGGTGTTGAGGTCCTGGATGGTGTTGGCCGCGGCCCGGTGGTCGATCATCACGCCCTTGGGCCGCCCGGTGGAGCCCGAGGTGAAGATCACGTAGGCCAGGTCGGCGGGCGCCGGGTGCTGCGGCGGCGCGGCGGTGTCGGCGGTGCGGACCTCCTCGTCCTCGGGGGACAGCACCCGCACCCCGTCCGGCAGGCCGTCCCCGTCCGGCAGGCCCGCCCCGTCGGCCGGACGCGCGGTGGTCACCACCAGCTTCACCCCGCCCTGCTCCAGCAGCCGGCGGCGGCGCTCGGCGGGCCAGCCGGGGTCGACCGGCAGGTACGCGGCGCCCGAGGCGGCCACCCCGAGCACGGCGGCGACCTGGTCGAAGCCCTTGTCCAGGACCACGCCGACCAGCTCGCCGGGGCGCACCCCGCGGGACTGCAGCACCCGGGCCAACCGGTGGGCCTCATCGAGTAGTTCGCGGTAGGTGTGGGAGCTCGAGGCGGTGATCACGGCGACCGCGTCCGGGGTGCGGCGGGCGCTCTCGGCGACCAGCCCGTACAGCGTCAGCTCGGGGATCGGTTGCTCGGTGGCGTTGATCCGGGCGCGCTCCGCGGCCTGGGCGGCGGGCAGGCCCACCAGCGCCGTGGCGTCCCAGACCGCCGGGTCGTCGGCCAACCGGTCCAGCACCGCGCCGAAGGCGGCGAACATCTCGTCCACCAGCCCGGCCGGGAACAGCTCGTCCACCGCGTCCCAGTTGTAGACCAGGTCGCCGTGCTCCTCGGTGACCTGGTGGTCCAGCCAGACCTGCGGGGTCTGGCTGATCTGGTGCACCAGCCGGCCGAAGAACTCCATGCCGGCGGACGGGTCCTCGTCCTCGTTCCCGGCGATCATCGCGGTGAACACCACGGGCATGCCCGCGCCGAGACCGCCGCCGCCCGCCCTGGCGCGCTCGCGCAGCACCCGGACGCCGCTGAACTCGGCGTGGTCCAGGTCGCGGAGCAGTTGCTCCTGCATCGCCCGGACCCGGGCGGCGAACGGCTCGCCGGGGGCGTCCGGGGCGGCCAGCAGCACGGTGGAGGTGAAGTCGCCGACCAGGCTGTCGATCCGGGGGTGCACCGGCGGGCGGTTCAGCAGCGTCAGGTTGAGTGTGAAGTCGGGCTGCTGGGACCACTGGCGCAGCACCTCGGCGTAGCCGGTCATGAGCACCGTGGACGGGGTCAGGCCGCGGGCCCGGGCGGCCGCCTTGACGGCGCGCCAGCGGGCGGCGGGCATCCGGCCGTGGTGGTGGGTGAACCGGGGCCGGCCGAGGACGCCGGGCTGCACGGCCAGCGGCAGCGCGGGTGCGGCCGGCAGCTCCGGCACCCGGGCCCGCCAGTACTCCTCGGCGGCCTGGTGCCGGGCGCCGTCCCGGGCCTTCTCCTCGGCCAGGACCACGTCCCGGAAGGAGAGTTCGAGCGGCTCGGGGGTCCAGTCGGGCTGCTCGTAGAAGCGCCGCCAGTCGCCGAACAGCACGTACATGCTGAACCCGTCGACGACCAGGATGTCCAGGCCGACGTGCAGCCGGACCACGTCGTCGTCCAGCAGCGAGGCACGGACGTCGAACAGCGGCCAGCGGTCGGTGGGCAGCACCTGGTGGTCCATCTGCTCCCGGGTCGCGGCGAGCCGCGCGGCCTGCTGCTGTTCGGGCAGGCCGCGCAGGTCGTCGACGGCGATCCGGTACGGCTCCACCTCGGGCAGCACCTGCTGGCGGCCGTCCGAGGTGATCACGGCGCGCAGCATGTCGTGCCGGGCGATCACCCTGCGCAGGCTGTCCTGGAGCCGTTCGAGGTCGAGGCCGGTGCGCTCGCGCTCGGTGTAGAGGTAGGTGGCGACGCCGCCGAGCTCGACGGCCGGGCGGCGGCCGACCCAGTAGGCGTGCTGGATGTCGGTGAGCGGGAACGGCTCGTGCCGCTCGGCGGGCCGGGGCACCAGCGCCGGGCGGGCCTCCCCGGCGGCCACGCCGCGCAGCACGGCCAGCAGGTCGTCGCGACTCGCCTTCAGCCGGTCGCGGAGCTCCGGGGTGAGCGAGCCGGCCGGGGCGACGACGTCGAGGCGGTCGTCGGCCAGCCGGAGTTTGATGCCGCGCCGGTGCAGTTCGGCGAGCAGGTCCTCGGTCATCGGGAATCGTCCTTCGCGGTGGACCGGGTGATCGCGTGCGCGACGGCGCCGGCCGACGGCCCGGTGAGGAGGGTGTGGTGGGTGCCGGGCACCCCGGTGGTCGTGACCCGCCCGTGGGTGAGGGCCGACCAGCCCCAGGAGGGTTCGGCGGTGTACGGGTGGTCGGCGAACTCGGAGACCGTGCCCTCGGTCGCCCGGACCACCGTGACGTCCGCGCCCGTGCGGGTCGCGGTGTAGCGGTTGCAGGCGAGCACCACGGCGCGGAACACCGTGTACGCGGCGGCCAGTTCGGCGGGGCCGAGGCCCGCGCCGGGGCCCGCCAGCCGGTGCAGCAGCGCGCCGGTCCCGTCCGCGACGGCCGGGTCGGCCGCGACGGCGGGGTCGGCGGGGTCGGCCGGTTCGGCTGCCTCGGAGAGGAGCTTGAGCGCGTCCGGGTCGGCGGCGGCCGGGTCGAGGCCGAGGTCCAGGTCCTCCAGGAACCAGCGCGGCAGGTCGAGCGGCTCCGGCTCGCGCGCCTCCAGCGGGGCCGGCGCGTCGATCACCACCAGCCGCTCCACCCGCTCGCCCAGCGACTCCAGCCGCTCGGCCATGGCGGCGGCGATCACCGCGCCGGAGGACCAGCCACCGAGCAGGTACGGCCCGTGCGGGCGGACTTCGCGCAGCGCGTCCACGTACAGGGTGACCAGCTCGGCCATCGTCTCCGGCGGGTCGGCCGGGGCCTGGAGGGCGTGGCAGGCGCCGCCGAGGCGGTCCGCGAGCTCGCGGTAGCAGAGCACGTTGCCGCCCGCCGGGTGGACCAGGAACCAGGGGTTCTCCGGCCCCTCCCGCAGGGTCACCAGCGGCGACCAGGCGGTCTCCCCGGCCTCCAGCCACTGGGCCAGCCCGGCGACGGTGCGCCGCTCCAGCAGCGTGCCGAGCGGGACGCGGCGGCCCAGCCCGTGGGCGATCCGGCCGATCACCCGCAGCGCGGTGAACGACTGCCCGCCGAGCGCGAAGAAGTCCTCGTGGACGCCGACCCGGCCGGTGCCCAGCACGGCGGCCCAGATCTCGGCCAGTGCGGCCTCCAGCGGCGTGCGGGGCGCGGTGTACGGGCGGGGGGTGGCCGCGTCCTCGGCGGCCAGCGCCTGCAGGGCGGCGCGGTCGAGCTTGCCGTTGGCGGTCAGCGGCAGCCGGTCCAGGACGCTGATCCGGCTCGGCACCAGGTAGCGGGGCAGCCGGTCGGCGAGCCGGGCGGCCAGCTCCTCCGGCGTGGGCTCGGGCCCGCCCGGGGCGGGCGTCACGTACGCGGCCAGCTGCATGCCGGAGTCGGTGCGGTGGGCCACCACGGTGGCGCGGGCGACGGAGGGGAGTTCGGCGAGCGCGTGCTCGACCTCGCCCGGCTCGATCCGGAAGCCCTGGATCTTCACCTGGTGGTCGGCCCGGCCGAGGAACTCGATCTCGCCGCTGGGCAGGTAGCGGCCGAGGTCCCCGGTGCGGTAGAGCCGCTCGCCGGTCACCGGGTGGGTGACGAACGCGGCCCGGGTGCGCTCCTCGTCGCCCAGGTAGCCGAGGGCCAGGCCGACGCCGCCGATGTGCAGCTGGCCGGTGACCCAGGTCGGGGCGGGGCGGCCGTACTCGTCGAGGACGTGCCAGGTCTGGTTGGCCAGCGGACGGCCGTACGGGATCGAGGTCCAGTCGGCCCCGACCTCGTGGATCGGGTGGCAGATCGACCAGATCGACGCCTCGGTGGCGCCGCCCAGCCCGATCACGGCCGCGTTCGGGGCGACCGCCCGGATCCGGTCCGGCAGGTCGACCGGGATCCAGTCGCCGCTGAGCAGCACGGTGCGCAGTGACGGGCAGCTGGCGCCGGTCGCCTCCGCCTCCTCGACCAGCAGCTGCATCAGCGCCGGGACGGTGTTCCACACCGTCACCCCGTGCTCGCGCACCGCGGCGAGCCAGGCCGCCGGGTCGGGCTCGCCGGACTCCGGCAGCACCAGGGTGGCGCCGGCCCGCAGCGCGCCGAAGACGTCGTAGACCGACAGGTCGAAGCAGAGCGAGGACACCCCGAACAGCACGTCGGAGGCGGTGACGCCGAACCGGCGGTTGATCTCGGCGACGGTGTTCAGCGGCCCCCGGTGGTCGAGCATCGCGCCCTTCGGGCGGCCGGTGGAGCCGGAGGTGTAGATCACGTACGCCAGGTCGGTCGGCGCGGCCTCGGGCGCGGCAGGCGCCGGGTCGGCGGGGGCCGGCGCGGTGACGTCCAGCACCGGCGCGGGGGTCAGCACGGCGATCCGGTCGCGGTCGGCCGGGGCGGCCAGGACGGCGTCGGGGGCGGCGTAGCCGAGCACGGCGCGCAACCGCTCGTCCGGCCAGGCCGGGTCGAGCGGCACGTACGCGGCGCCCGCGGCGAGCGCGCCGAGGACGGCGGCGATCTGGAACCGGCCCTTGGGCAGCACCACGCCGACCAGCCGACCGGGACGGGTGCAGGCGGCCCGCAGCAGGGCGGCCACCCGGTCCGTCTCGGCCCGCAGCTCCCGGTAGTCCAGGGTGCCGTCGCCGGCGCGGACCGCCGGGTGGGCGGGCCGCTGCTCGGCCCAGCTGCGCAGCGGGTGGTGCAGCAGCCCCGAAGGCGGCCGGCAGGAGGGCCGGTTGAGGGCCGCACGGAGCTCCCGGTGGCTCTCCGGCAGCAGGTCGAAGGCGACGGTGGTCCAGGCGTCGTCGGAGGCGGCGAGCCCCGCCACCATGCTCCGGTAGCCCTGCTCCATGGCGTCGATCAGCCCGGCCGGGAACATCGTCTCGATGACGTCCCAGACCACCCAGAGCCGACCGTCCGTCAGGTCCCAGAACTCGCAGTCGATCAGGGTCTGCGGGGTCTCCAGGCGGCTGGCGACCGGCCGCTCCTGCTTGCCGACGAACAGCGCGCTGCCGATCGCGAACGGGCAGACCGCCCGGCCGGGGGTGCGGCGGGCCTGGTTGAGCGCCTGGAGCACCTTGACGCCGCTCCAGTGGCAGTGCTCGACGTCGGCCAGCACCCGGGCCTGGAGGCGGCGGACCCGGTCCTCGAAGGACTCCTCGGGGCGCCAGTCCACCTCCAGCGGGTAGAGCGAGGCGAAGTTGCCCAGCACGTCCGGCATCTGGTGGTGCAGCGGCAGCCGGTGGGTGATCATGTTGTTCAGCAGGAAGTGCCGCGAGCCGCTCCAGTACGAGAGCACCTCGGCGTGCACCGCCGACAGCACGTTGGTGGTGGTCAGGTTGCGGGCGGCGGCCTTCTCCTTGAGCGCCGCCCACACCTGCGGCTCGAACAGCAGCTCGCGCCGTCGCAGGTCGGACCGGCAGCGCGGGTCGGCGTCGGCGGCCAGCGGCACCGGCGGCGCCTCCGGCCAGTCGGCGATCCGCTCGGTCCAGTAGGCCCGGGCGGCCCGGCCCAGTGCAGACTCCTCCAGCTCGGCCAGCGCCTGCACGCACTCGCGGAAGGTGATCTCCAACTCGGCCGGGGCCCAGTCGGGTTCGCGGTAGCGGCGGAGGATCACCGGGATGAAGCGGAGCAGCGAGGGGGCGTCGCTGAACAGGTTGTTGTTGTTGAGGTGCAGGCGGGCGCGGCCGCCGGGGAGCCGACTGAGCCGCAGGTCCACCCACGGCCAGCTGTCGTGCACCGGCTCGGTGTCCTCCATCTCCCGCCGGACCCGCTCGACCTCCCGCATCGCTTCGGCTTCCGGCAGGTGCCGGACGTCCAGCACCGGCAGCGGGGCCGGGGCCGGGTCGCGGACGGCCTCCAGCCGCATGTCGTCCCGGACCACCACCAGGTTGTGGCGCTGGTGGTGGAGTTCGGCGTTGAGGGCGGCCTCCAGTCGTTCCGGGTCCAGGTCCTCGACCTCGTACTCGAAGTACTGGTGCGGGCGGACGTAGTACTCGAAGCCCTCCCGGCTGCCGATCATGAACGACGCCTGCAGGTCGGAGGGCGCGAACGGCTCGTACCGGGAGGCCACGTCCGGCACCACCTGCGGCAGCACCGCGTCGGCCGGCCGCTCGGTGTCCAACGAGCCGAGCCAGGAGAGCAGTTCGGGCTTGAGGCGGCCGATCCGGTCGCGCAGCTCGGCGGTCAGCCGGCCGGCCGGGGCCTTGACCTCCAGCCAGCCGTCCTCGGTGGCGCGCAGCCGGATGCCGGTACGGGCGAGCTCGTCGAGCAGGTCGGCCACGGCCGTCGTGGCGGTTGCACTCACAGCGGTAGCTCCTTGTCCAGCAGGGTGTCGGGGCGGGGCCGGGCGGCGGGCCGGGGGGAGGGGATCACAGGGTCAGCACCTCGGTGTCGGCGTCGTCGTCGAAGCCGTCGTCGGCCAGGACGGACAGGGCGGTCAGCTGGCGGCACACCAGGTCGGTGATCTCGCCGCCGGTGCTGGAGAAGAGGACCTCGGTCGGCACGTAGGCGCCGAAGTCGGCCTGCAGCCGGTTGCGCAGCTGGATGATGGTGAGCGAGTCGTAGCCCAGCTTGTTCATCCGGCGGTCGGCGAACTCCGGTCGCAGCTCCTCCCGTTCGGCCTCGGTCAGGCCGAGCGTCCGGGCGGTGCGGGCCAGCAGCTCGGTCAGCACGGTCTCCCGGGTCCTGGCCGGGTCGGTCGCCGCCAGCAGGGCCAGTTCGCGGATCCGGTCCGGGTCCGACGCGTCATGCTCGACGCCGCCGCCCGCGCCCGCCGGCCGCAGGTCGGCCAGCAGGGTGTACGAGGAGCGGCCGGGGCCGGTGGCGAAGCGCGCCCAGTCCACCGCGACCACCGTGGTGTGCGCCGCGCCACCCAGGGTGCCGAGCAGGGTCAGTGCCTGGTCGGCGGGCAGCGGGGCGATGCCGGTGGCGGCGAAACGGGCCAGGATCTCCGGGGTGGCCGCCATGCCGAACTCCTCCCACGGGCCCCAGTTGACGCCCAGGGCGGGCAGTCCGTGGTGGCGCCGGTGCTCGGCCAGCGCGTCCAGGAAGGCGTTGCCCGCGACGTAGCCGGCCTGGCCGGGGGCGCCGAAGACCGAGGCGATCGAGGAGTAGAGGACGAAGAAGTCCAGGTCCAGACCGGCGGTGGCCCGGTGCAGCAGCCAGCCGCCGCGGACCTTCGGGTCCATGATCCGGCGCAGTTCGGCGGCGTCCTGGTGCTCCAGCACGACCTCGGACTGCACACCGGCGGCGTGCACCACGCCGCGGAGCGGGGGCAGCCGGTCGCCGGTGGAGGCGACCAGGGCGGCCACCGCCGACGGGTCGGTGACGTCGGCGGCCACCATCTCGACCCGGACGCCCGCCGCGCGCAGCCGCGCCACCTCGGCAGGCTCCGTCGCGGGCACCCGGCGGCCCGTCAGCAGCAGGCAGCGGGCGCCCCGGTCGGCCAGCAGGGCCGCGGTGGCCAGGCCGAGCGCGCCCAGGCCGCCGGTGATCAGGTAGCTGCCGTCGGGGCGGACCGGCAGCGGATCGGCCGGGGCCGGGGCCTGCTCGCGCAGGCGGGCCTCGTACCACTGTCCGTCGCGGACGGCGAGGTGCCCGGAGCCGGGCAACCGCGCGGCCAGCCGCAGCAGTTCGGCCGGTTCGGGGGTGGGGGCGGCCGGATCCAGGTCCAGCTGCACGCAGCGGATGTCGGGGTACTCGGCCAGGACGGCGCGCAGCAGACCGGCGGCCGGGGCCTGCCGGACGTCCGGATCGTCGGTGCCCGGGCGCGGGGCGGTGGCGCCGGTGGTGCACAGCACCAGGTCCGGCCGGCCCGCGGCGTGGTCGCGCAGGAAGGCGGCGACCGCGCCGAGCACCGACTCGGCCAGGGCGGTGGCCTGGTCCATCGCGAGGGAAGGCTCTGTCGCTCCGGTCGCTCCGGTCGCTCCGGTCGCTCCGGTCGCTCCGGTCTCGCCGGAGGCTCCGGTCGCGCCGGGGGCCAGCCGGATCAGCAGGCCGCGGGGGACCGTGCTCTCGGTATCCACCGTCAACTGCTCTGTTCGGGAGGGGAGTTCACCGTCCACGGTGTGCACCGTCCAGCTGCCGGACGGCGCGGCGGCCTCGGCGTCGCGCGCCGCGAGGGGCTGCCACCGGACGGTGTACCGGCCGGGCCCGGCCGGTGCGGACGGGAAGGCGCCGCGCGGGACGGCCCGCATCCGCAGGCCCCGGACGGTGGCGAGCGGCGCGCCGTCCTCGGCCAGCAGGTCGAGGTCGAGGGTGCCCTCGGGCGCCCCCTCGGCGCGCTGCCAGCGGGCCAGGCACCAGAGCCGCTCGGGCAGCCGGTCGTACACGGTGAGCGCGGCCAGTCCGGTCGGCACCCACGGGTCGGGCTCCTCCTCGGTGAACGCCCCGACGCTCTGCACGCAGGCGTCCAGCACCACCGGGTGCAGCACGCCGTCCTCCGGCTCGGCCCGGCCGGTCACGTCGACCAGGGCGAGCGCCCGGCGGCCGTCGCGCCAGGCCCGGGTGATCGCGCGGAACGGCGGGCCGTAGTCCAGCCCGACCCGGGTGAAGCGTTCGTACAGTCGGGCCGGGTCCAGCTCGGTCATCCCGTCCCGCAGGCCGTCCGGGTCGACGGGGGCGGGCGCGGGAGCGCTGCCGGGGGCGACGGTCGCCGTCACATGGGAGGTCCAGGCGCCGCCCGGGGCGCCGGACCGGCCGAGGCAGCGGATCCGGCCGTCCTCGCCGATCACGGTCTGCACGGTCACGGCGCCACCGTCGGGTACCGGCAGGAAGCTGGTGAAGGCCGCGTCGGTGACCGTCCAGCCCGCCGGGCCGCCGTCGCGGCCGGCCCGGCCGGCGGCCAGCACCCATTCGAGCATCGCGCTGGCGGGCAGCACCGCGCCCGCGCCGAGCCGGTGCCCGCCCACGTACCAGGGGCGTTCGGTGGTGAGGGTCTGCCCGAACCGGCGCTCGGCCGTGTCGGCGAGCTCGATCTCGGCGCCCAGCAGCGGGTGCCCCTCGGCCGCGCGCGGCCCCGCGGCCACCGGCTCCAGCCAGTGCCGGCGGCGCTGGAACGGGTAGGTGGGCAGGTCGATCCGGCGCGCCCCGGGCCCGTACAGCTCCTCGGGCCAGCGCACCGCCACGCCGTCCGCCTGCAGCCGGGCCAGCGCGGCCAGCAGGGTGCGGACCTCGGGACGGCCGCGGCGCAGCACCGGCACGGCGCCCTCGGTGCGGCCCTGGACGCCGCTCTGCCTGACCAGGCCGGTCAGGGTCGCGCCGGGGCCCAGTTCCAGCCAGTTGGCGACGCCCTGGCCCGCCAGGTGCCGTACGCCGGCCAGGAAGCGGACCGGGCGGCGGAGCTGGTCGGCCCAGTGACCGGGCGAGCGCAGCTGCTCGGGGGTGACGGGCAGGCCGGTGAGGTTGGAGACCAGGGGGATCCGCGCCGGGCGGAACTCGAGACCGGCGGCGGCCCTGCGGAAGTCGTCGAGCACCGGGTCCATCTGGGCGGAGTGGAAGGCGTGGCTGACCCGCAGCCGGGTGGTGGTGCGGCCGCGCGCGGCCCAGGCGGCGGCCACCCGCAGCACCGCCTGCTCCTCGCCGGAGACGACCGTCGCCCCGGGGGAGTTGACGGCGGCGACGGACACGGCGGGCTCGGCGGCCAGGGTCTGCGCCAGCTCCTCCTCGGTGGCCTCCACCTGCACCATGGCCCCGTTCCCGGGGGCGGCCTGCATCAGCCGGGCGCGCGCGCCGACCAGCGCGCAGGCGTCCGGCAGGGACAGCACCCCGGCGGCGTACGCGCCGCTCAGCTCGCCCACCGAGTGGCCGAGCAGGAAGTCCGGCTCGACGCCGAAGGAACGGACCAGCCGGTACAGCGCGGTCTCCAGCGCGAACAGCGCGGGCTGCGCGTAACCCGTCCGCTCCAGCAGGGCGGAGGACTCCTCGGACTCCTCGGCGAACACCACGTCGCGCAGCGGGCGGTCGAGCAGGGGGTCGAGCAGGGAGCACGCCTCGTCGAAGGCGTCCGCGAACACCGGGAAGGCGGCGTGGAGTTCACGGCCCGTGCCGGGCCGCTGGGCGCCCTGGCCGGAGAACAGGAAGGCGGTCCGGCCGGGGCGGGCCACGCCGCGCACCGCCCCGGCCGGGTCCTCGCCGCGGGCCAGCGCGGCCAGGCCGGTCAGCAGGTCCTCGCGGCCCTCGGCGAGCAGCGTCGCGCGGTGCTCGAACAGGGTGCGGCCGGTGGCCAGCGAGCGGCCGAGGTCGCGGGGCTGCGCCGCCGGGTCGGCGGCGAGCCGGCGGTGCAGCCGGTCGGCCTGGGCGCGCAGCGCGCCGGCGTCACGGGCGGCCAGCGTCACCGGGACGGGGTGCGGCGCGGGGGCCTGCTCGGCGGCGGGGGCCTGCTCGGTGGCGGGGGCCTGTTCCAGGATCAGGTGGGCGTTGGTGCCGCTGATGCCGAAGGAGGAGACCGCGCAGCGGCGCGGCCGCTCGGCGGCGGGCCAGGCGGTGGGCTCGGGGACGAGCGCGATCCGGCTGCCCTCCCAGTCGACGTGCGGGGTCGGCCGGTCGGTGTGCAGCGTGGCCGGGACGATCCCGTGCCGCATCGCCAGCACCATCTTGACCATGCCCGCCGCACCGGCCGCCGCCTGGGTGTGGCCGAGGTTGGACTTCAGCGAGCCGACCAGCAGGTCCGCCGCCCTGCCGCGCCGCTCGCCGCCGTACGCGGCGATCAGGGCGCCGGCCTCGATCGGGTCGCCCTGGACGGTGCCGGTGCCGTGCGCCTCGACCACGTCGACCTCGGACGGGGTGAGCCCGGCGGCCTCGAGGGCCTTGCGGATGACCCGGGTCTGGGCGGTGCCGCTGGGCGCGGTGAGGCCGTTGCTGGCGCCGTCCTGGTTGATCGCGGAGCCGCGGATCACGGCCAGCACGGGGTGGCCCTCGCGCTGCGCGGTGGAGAGCCGCTCGAGGGCCAGCATCACGGCGCCCTCGCTCCAGCCGGTGCCGTCGGCGGCGGCGGCGAAGGGCTTGCAGCGGCCGTCGGGGGCCAGACCGCGCTGGCGGGCGAACTCCAGGAACATGCCGGGGTGCGGCATCACCGAGGCGCCGCCGGCCAGCACCAGGTCGCACTCGTCGGCGCGCAGCGACCGGCACGCCTGGTGCACGGCGACCAGGGAGGAGGAGCAGGCGGTGTCGAAGGTGACGGCGGGGCCGGTCAGGCCGAGGGTGTACGCGATCCGGCCGGAGGCGACGGCGTCGGAGGTGCCGGTGAGCAGGTAGCCGGCCGAGTCCCCGGTGGACTCGGCCAGGGTGCCGCCGTAGCCGTTGTGGCTGAGCCCGACGAAGACGCCGGTGGCGCTGCCGCGCAGCGAGGCCGGGTCGACGCCCGCCCGCTCGACGGCCTCCCAGGCCGTCTCCAGCAGCAGCCGCTGCTGCGGGTCGGCGGCGGCCGCCTCGCGCGGGGAGATGCCGAAGAAGGAGGCGTCGAACTCGGCGGCGCCGTGCAGGAATCCGCCGCTGCGGGTGTACGTCGAGCCGGGGCGGCCGGGTTCGGGGTGGTAGAGGCCCTCGACGTCCCAGCCGCGGTCGGCGGGGAAGTCGGTGACGGCGTCGCGGCCGTCGACCAGGAGCTGCCAGAGGTCCTCGGGGGTGTCGACGCCCCCGGGGAGGCGGCAGCCGATCCCGACCACGGCGATCGGTTCGGTGGCCCGCTCCTCGGTCTCGCGCAGCCGGGCTTCCGTCGCGTAGAGATCGAGGGTGACCTTCTTCAGGTACGTGCTGAGCCGGTCCGCGTTCGTCACTGTTGGCCTCTGTTGTCGATGAGATCGAGAATCTCTTCGGTGGTGGCGGAGAGGATGGCCTGGGCCAGGCCGTCGTTCGTCGCCTCGGGCGGGTCGATCTGCCGGAGCAGGGCGCGCAGACGGGCCGCCGCGGCGCCGCGGGTGGCCCCGTCGGTCTCGGCGGCGAGGTCGGGGCCCAAGGCGTCGATCCGGTCGAGCAGGGTCGGGGCGGCCTCGGCCGGGTCGGCGAGCAGGGTGTCCAGGTGCTCGGCGAGGGCCTCCGGGGTGGGGTGGTCGTAGACGAGCACGGTCGGCAGGTCGAGGTCGAGGTCGACGCCGAGCAGTTCGAGCAGCTCCTCGAGGCCGAGCGAGTCGAAGCCGAGGTCGCGGAAGGGCACGCCGGTGGGCAGGTCGGCGGCCGCGCGGCCGAGGACGGTGGCGGCGTGGGCGGTCACCAGCTCCCGGACCCGGCGCGGGCCTTCGGGGGCGGCCGTCGGCGCGGGCTCCTCGGCGGCGGGCGCCGGGCCCGGTCGGGCGGGCGGGGCCTCGCCGAGCCAGTGCCGCTCGCGCTGGAATGCGTACGTCGGCAGGTCGATCCGGCGGGCGGGCGCGCTGCCCAGGACGGCGGCCCAGTCGACCGGGGCTCCGTGGAGGTGCGCCTCGGCGAGCGCGGTGCGGAAGCCGGCCGGGTCGGCGGGGCCGGGGCGCAGCGCGCTGCCGGTGAAGGCCCGTCGACCGGTGCCGGTGGCGGCCCGCTCGAGCGGGCCGAGCTCCAGCAGGACGGTGTGACCGTCGGCCAGCAGGGTGTCGACGGCCTTGTCGAGGGGGCCCCGGCTCGGTACGCCGTGCCGCCAGTACGCGGCGGTGGGCCGGGCGTCGGGCCCGGCGCCCGGCACCGGTTGAGGGCGGGCGGCCAGCCGGGCGGCCTCGTCGAGGGTGAGCGCCCCGGCGGCGTGGGCGGCGGCGGGTTCGCCGTCGCCGGTGCCGAGGACCGCGTCGGGGTGGACGCCGGCCCGGAGCCAGAGCTCCGCGAGGGCGGTGGTGAGCGCGAACAGCGTCGACCGGGCGACGTCCTCCCGGGCGAGCAGGGCCGGGTCGGCGGAGCTGCCGGCCCGCAGCAGGTCCATCAGCGACCAGTCGGTGTGCGGGGCGAGCGCGTCCGCGCAGTCGGCCAGCCGGTCGGTGAACACCGGTTCGGTGGCGATCAGGTGGTCCAGGACGGGCTCCGCGAAGAGGTCGCGCCACCCGACGCCCCGGCCGGGGAACAGCAGGGCGACCGTGCCGCCGGTCGCGGTGCCGGTGAGCAGCCCGGGCGCCGTACGGCCTTCGGCGAGCGCGGCGAGCGCGGCGTGCCGGGTGGCCCGGTCGGCGCCGATGACCGCGGCGCGGTCGGGGAAGGCCGTACGGGTGGTCGCGAGGGCGTGGCCGACGGCGGCGGGGTCGAGTTCGGGCCGGTGCTGGGCGAACTCCAGCAGCCGGCGGGCCTGGCCGCCCAGCGCGGCGGGGCTGCGGCCGGAGAGCAGCCAGACCACGGGCGCCGGGTCCGGGGCGCCGTCGGAACCGTCGGCGTCGACGGAGGCTTCGGCGTCGAGCAGGGCTTCGGGCGCGGCCAGCACCACGTGGCAGTTGGTACCGCCGACCCCGAACGAGCTGACCCCGGCCAGGAGTCGGCGCCGCGGATCCGGCCAGGGCCGGGTCTCGCGGACCACGGCGAGGTTGAGCGCCTCGGTCGGGATGTCCGGGTTGGGCCGCTCGTGGTTGAGGCTGGCGGGCAGCAGCCGGTGCTCGAGGCTGAGGGCGGTCTTCAGCAGGCCGACGATCCCGGCGGCGCCCTCCAGGTGACCGACGTTGGTCTTGGCCGAGCCGACCAGCAACGGGTCGCCGGCGGGGCGGACGGCGCCGACGGCCTCGCCGAGGGCGGCGGCCTCGATCGGGTCGCCGACCCGGGTGCCGGTGCCGTGCAGTTCGACGTACTGGAGGTCGGCGGGGGAGACGCGGGCCTGGCGGCAGGCCGCCCGCACGGCCTCGCGCTGGGCGGCGGCGGACGGTACGGTCAGGCCCTCGGAGGCGCCGTCGTTGTTGACGGCGCTGCCGAGGATCACGCACCGGATCCGGTCGCCGTCGGCGAGGGCGTCGTCCAGCGGTTTCAGGACGACCAGGCCGCCGCCCTCGCCCCGGACGTACCCGTTGGCGCGGTCGTCGAAGGTGTGGCAGCGGCCGTCGGGGGAGAGGCCGCCGAACCGGCGGACCCGGAGGGTGGAGTCCGCGAGCAGGTTGAGGTTGACACCGCCGGCCAGGGCGATTGCGGACTCGCCGCGGCGAAGGCTCTCGCAGGCCAGGTGGACGGCGACCAGCGAGGAGGACTGCCCGCTGTCCACGACCAGGCTGGGGCCGCGCAGGCCGAGCACGTACGAGAGCCGGTTGGCGATGATGCCGCGCTGGGTGCCGGTGAGGGTGTGGCGATCGATCCCGGCCGCGCCCAGACGGTCGGTCAGGGCGGCGTAGTCGTCGAGGATCGCGCCGACGAACACGCCGGTGGGGGTGCCCGCCAGGGCGGCGGGGAGCAGCCCGGCGTGCTCGAGGGCCTCCCAGCCGAGCTCCAGCAGCAGCCGCTGCTGCGGGTCGGTGGCGGCCGCCTCCCGGGGGGAGATGGTGAAGAAGTCGGCGTCGAACAGGTCGATTCCGTCGAGGAAGCCTCCGAACCGGATGTCCTCGGCCAACGGCTCGTCGCGCCGCCAGCGGTCTGCGGGGGCTTCGGACACCGCTGACCGCGCGTTTATCAGCGCATTCCAGAAGGAATCCGGATCAGGCGCACCGGGAAGTCGACAGGAGAAACCGATGACAGCTATCGGCCGTGCCGCCGACGACAATTCGGGTGCAATTCGCCGCATAACCCCGTGCTCCCCCGATGAGTTCTTTGCCACCGCGTTTCTTCCGGTCCGTCGGCGGGGCGGTTGAAATTCTGCACGATCCGTTGAACGCATTGCATCTCCGATATTGCTCAGCCGTCCCGCTCGGTGGAGCAGGCGACCAGCTCCGGCAGCTCATCGTCGGCCGGGACCGGCTCGCGGTCGAGCCGGTCGCGGGCGGTGGCCCGGTCGGTCCGCTGGCCGCGGGCGCACTCGGCGGCGTACAGGCCGATCAGGTTGTGGAACCGGTAGCGGTCCCGGCCGACCTCCTCGAGGAGGTGGTGGTCGGCGAGGGCGGCCAGGCGGCGCGCGGCGGACTCCCGGTCGGTGCCGGTCAGGGCGGCGGTGAGCTCGACGGTGATCAGCTCGTTGCCGTGCTGCCCGAGGGCGCTGAAGGTCCGCGCGACCTCCGCGGTCAGTGAGCGGACGGAGGCGGCGAAGGCACTGCGCAGGCTCGCGGCGACGTCGTCCTCGATGGCCAGGCGGTCGAGCCGGGCGGTGTCGTCGGCGGCGTCGTCGACCAGTTCGGCCAGGGTGACGGCGGGTTTGGCGACCAGCCCGACGGCGGCGATCCGCAGGGCCAGCGGCAGGTTGCCGCAGATCCGGGCGAGGCTGTAGGCGGCCGCCTGCTGGTCGGCCACCCTGTCCTCGCCGAGCAGCCGGGTCAGCAGTTCGACGGACTCGGTGGGGGCCAGCGGGGCCAGTTCGAGGCGGTAGGCGCCGTCGCGGGCGGCCAGGCCGAACTGCCGCCGCCGGCTGGTGACCAGGACGCAGGCGGGGCCGCGCGGGACCAGGGGGCGGACCTGTTCGGCGTTCAGCGCGTCGTCGACGACGATCAGCACCTTGCGCCCGTGCAGCAGGCTGCGGAACAGGGTGGTCCGGCCGGGCAGGCCCCGGGGTAACTGGTCCTGCTCCACGCCGAGGCTGCGCAGCAGCAGGGCGAGGGCGCCGTGGGCGTCGACCGGCTCCTCGCCGGGGCGGGAGCCGCGCAGGTCGACGTAGAGCTGGCCCTCGGGGTAGTGGTCGGCGAGCTGGCGGGCCAGCCGCAGTGCGACGGCGGTCTTGCCGACGCCGGGCGGGCCCTCGACCACGGCGGTCACGGCGTGCTGCTCGGAGCGGCCGTGCTCGCGCAGGACGACGTTCCGCAGCCGGGCCAGCTCCTCCGTACGGCCGGTGAAGTCGCGGGTGCCGGGCGGGAGTTGGGCGGGCTTGACCAGCGGCGGGGCGATCGGCCGGACGGTCGGGGCGAGCGCTCGGGGGCCGGGGGCGGGCAGGTCCAGGTCGGCGTGGTCGCCGAGGATCTGCTGGTGGAGGCGGCGCAGTTCGGCGCCGGGGTCGATGCCGAGCTCCTCCTGGAGCAGCTGCCGGGTCTGCCGGTAGACGGTGAGCGCGTGGGCGCGTCGGCCGGCGCGGTGCAGGGCGAGCATCAGCAGCCAGCGCAGCCGTTCGCGCAGCGGCTCCTTGGCGACGAGGTCGGTGAGCACGGTGGTGGTCTCCGCGTGCCGGCCGGTCTCCAGGGTGGCCTCGGCCCACTCCTCGACGGCGGTGAGCCGCAGCTCGTGCAGCCGGGCCTGCTCCAGGGCGGCGAACGGGCCGGGGACGTTGGCGTACGCGTCGCCGTGCCAGAGCGCCAGCGCGCTCTCGTAGGCCGCGATCGCGCCGTCCCGGTCGCCGGCCGCGAGCAGTCGGCGGGCCCGGGTGTGCTCCGTGGTGAAGCGGTCCACGTCGACCGCGTCGGGGTCGAGCCGCAGCGCGTAGCCGCCGCCGGCCGATACCAGGAGTCCGCCGGACTCGCGTGGTCCACGGTTCGGTTCGAGCGCGCGGCGCAGTCCGCCCACGTACGTGTGGACGCCGTTGACGGCGGTCGGGGGGACGTCGGTGCCCCAGACCGCGTCGATGATCTGGTCGATACCGGCCACCTGGTTCGGTCGGCTCGCCAGCAATCCGAGGACGGCCCGCTGCTTCGGCGGCCCGAGGACGACCTCGCGGTCCGCGTACCACATTCTCATCGGGCCCAAGAGCTCTAGGTGCATTCTTCCCCCGGATCTTCGGTCGCCGAAATGTTCGGAGCCTTCACTATGCTGTTCCGGTTGAATTCCCGTCACCGCCGAGATTGCTCACTGCCGTGGAGTTCGGAGTCACCGGCTCCAGTTGTGTGCAAACTCAGGGTCCGGTGAAGGCCCGGTTTGCCGCACGGTGTGCGGCGGTGGTGTCGGTGGTGTCGGTCGGTGACGTCCACGATCGGGACGTCCGCGACCGGGCGGTCGCGCTCGCCGGGACGGTCCTTGACGGCGGCTCCGCCCTCTGTTTCCCTGTCTCGAACTGATCCTGGCCGCAAGGCCGTTGGTCGACGGGGGATTCCGATGAGAGTGGAGATCGAACGGGTTGTCAGTGGAATAAGAGAGGGGTACGCCGAGGGGTTGACCCTGGCGGAACTCGGGGAGATGGCGCGGCTGAGCCCGTTCCACATGGCGCGGCTGTTCCGGCAGGAGACCGGTCTGCCGCCGGCGTCGTTCCTGACCACGGTGCGTCTGGAGGAGGCGCGGCGACGGCTGCTGCGCAGCTCCGACAGCGTCGCCGACATCGCCGTCCGGTGCGGCTACACCAGCGTGGGGGCGTTCACCACCCGGTTCACCAAGGAGGTGGGCGTACCGCCGGGCCGGTTCCGACGGCTGTCCAGGCTGGGCGCGGAGGCGGTGGAGTTCGTCGCCGGCGGCGTGGAGTCGGCCTGCGCGTACGGGTCGGTCCGGGGCCAGGTGGAGCGGTCCGACGGGCTGGTCGACGAGCCGGTGTTCGTGGCGGCGTTCGCCGCGCCGCCCGGCGGGCAGCTCAAGCTCGGACGCGCCGCCCGGCCGGCCCGCTGCCACCGGATCGCGCAGGCCGGGGCGTGGCGGATCCCGCACGTCCCCGAGGGCACCTGGGTGATCCAGTCCGTGTCCCGCGCGGGCGGGACCGGCCGGGACGCGGTGGTGGTCGCCACCGCCGGGCCGCTGCGGGTGGTGGCGGGCGAGGGCGTCGTGGTCCGGCTGCGGCTGGCGCCGCCGGACGGCGACCACCCGGACAACGACGTCCGGGCGGTGCTGGGCTACGCCCTGCCGGACCTCTTCGTGTCCAGCTGATCCACGGTTGAGCAACCCGGGAGGCGACAGCCTCCCGGGGGCTCGCACAGACTCCCGATGATGCCGCGAACCAGCGTGGCGTCTCTGCGAGTTGGGAGTGCTGATGGGTGTGATCGGCGGCCACGCGGTGGTGATCGGCGGATCGATGGGCGGCATGACGGCCGCTCGGGTGCTCGCCGACAGATACGGGCGGGTGACCGTGCTCGACCGGGACGCCCTTCCGGACGGCCCGGCCGACCGGAAGGGCGTCCCGCAGAGCGGCCACTCCCACGCCCTGCTGATCAGCGGGAAGATGATGCTGGAGCAGCTGTTCCCCGGCCTGTCCGCCGAGTTGGTCGCGGGCGGCGCGGTGCACTTCGACCCCGGGAACGACCTGCTGTTCCACCAGATGGGCGCGCTGCGCACCCGGTTCAACAGCGGCAAGCTCGGGATCAGCCTCACCCGGGCCTACCTGGAGTACGTGGTGCGGGGCCGGGTGCGCGGGATCGGCAACGTCGACATCCGGGAGCGGACCACGGTGAGCCGGGTGATCGGCGGACCGGGCCGGGTGACCGGGGTGGAGACCGACACCGGTGAGGTGCTGCGGGCGGACCTGGTGGTGGACGCCACCGGCCGCAGCGCGGGCCGGTCCGACAAGTGGCTGGCGGACCTGGGCTGCGACAGCCCGGAGACCGTCACGGTCAAGATCGACGTCGGCTACACCACCAAGCTGCTGCACCGGAAGGCCGGTGAGCGGATGCTGGACGGCGGCCTGCTGTACCTGATGTCGGCCGTCCCGCCGCAGGACAAGCGGGCCGCGGCGGTGTTCGCGGTCGAGGGCGACCGCTGGGTGGTCACCCTGGGTGGCTGGCACCGCTCGCACAGCCCGGTCGACCCGGCCGGTTTCCGGGCGTACGCCGAGAACCTGCCCAGCCCGCACGTCGCCGAACTGCTCGGGCGGTGCGAGCCGACGGAGCCGGGCGACGCCCGCAAGTTCACCTACCCGCAGGCCCGGCGGCGGTACTTCGAGAAGGTGCGCCGGCACCCGGCCGGGTATGTGGCGCTGGGCGACGCGATCTGCAGCTTCAACCCGCTGTACGGGCAGGGCATGACGGCCGGCGCGATGGAGGCGGCGGCCCTGGGCCGGACGCTGGACCGGTTCGGGTCGGCCTCGCCGGAGATGGCGCGGGCGTACTACCGGGCCGCGTCGAAGATCATCGCGACGCCCTGGCAGATGGCCACCGGCGGGGACTTCATGTACCCGGAGACGGAGGGCCCGAAGCCGCTGGGCGCGGACCTGCTGAACCGCTACGTGAAGCGGGTGATGCTGGCCTCCCACGTCTCGGCCGACGTGCACCGGGTGATGCTGGACATGCAGCACCTGCTGGTCTCGCCGACCGCCGTGATGCGGCCCGCCACGGTGGTCCGTTCGCTGCTGGCGGCCGGCCGCTCGCCCGCCGCCTGACCCGCCGGGAACGACCGAGCGCCCGCCGCCCCGGGGAAGGGCGGCGGGCGCTCGGTCGTGCGACGTCGGCCGGGATCAGACGGCGGCCATGCCGGCCGCGCCGCTGAGCGCGGCGAGGTCGCTGCGGCGGACCTTGATCACGAAGATCGAGGTCAGCAGCGCCAGGCCGATCAGCGCGGTGCCGGCCCAGTAGGCGGTGGCCACCCCGTGGGTGAGCACCGCGTGGCCCCACTCGCCGGGCAGCATGTGGGACTTGGCGAAGTCGGCCTGCTGCTCCGGGGTGGCGGAGGCCATGAAGGACGGGATCTGCGTCTTGGCCTCGTCGCGGCTGGCCGTGCCGAACACGGTGACCAGGATGGACAGGCCGAGCGCGCCGCCGACCTGCTGGGTGGCGTTGAGCAGGCCCGAGGCGGCGCCGGCCTGGTCGGCGGAGATGCCGGAGACGGCGGTCAGGGTCAGTGTGACGAAGGTCAGGCCGAGGCCCAGGCCGAAGAGGATCATCGGGCCGAGCACCCCGGTGGTGTAGCTGCTGTCCGGCTCGATCTGGGTGAACCAGAGCAGCGACGCGGTGGTGAGCACGGTGCCGGCGACCAGGAACGGCTTGGGACCGACCCTGGGGAGCAGCGGCTGGCTGACCCCGGCCGCGATCAGGATCGCCACGGTGATCGGCAGGAAGCTGACGCCGGACTTGATCGCGCTGTAGCCCAGCACGTTCTGGACGTACAGCACCAGGAAGAAGAACAGGCCGAGCAGGGCGGCGCCGAGCCCGAGCATGATCACGTAGCTGCCGGAGCGGTTGCGGTCGGCGAAGAGCTTCAGCGGGGTGATCGGCTGCGGGACGCGCCGCTCGACCAGGACGAACGCGATCAGCAGGACGGCGGCGGCGCCGAAGGAGGCCATCGTCCAGCCGTCCCGCCACCCCTCCTCGGAGGCGCGGATGAAGCCGTAGACCAGGGAGGCCATGCCGAGGGTGGAGGTGAAGGCGCCGGGGAGGTCGAAGCGGCCGGGCCGGCGCTCGGCCTCGGCGATGGCCACCGGGGTGAGCAGGGCGATCGCCAGGCCGATCGGCAGGTTGATGAAGAACACCCAGCGCCAGTCGAGCCACTGGGTGAGCATGCCGCCGGCCAGCAGGCCGACCGCACCGGCGCCGCCGGAGACCGCCGCGTAGATGCCGAGGGCCTTGGTGCGCTGCGGCCCCTCGGTGAAGGTGGTGGTGATCAGCGCCAGCGAGGTCGGCGAGGCGATCGCGCCGCCGACGCCCTGCAGGGCGCGGGCCGCGAGCAGCTGCCAGGGCTCCTGGGCCAGTCCTGCCAAGAGGGAGGCGAAGGTGAACAGCAGGATGCCCGCGGTGAAGACCCGGCGGCGGCCGAGGATGTCGCCGACCCGGCCGCCGAGCAGCAGCAGGCCGCCGAAGGTCAGCGTGTAGGCGTTGACCACCCAGGACAGGTCCGAGGTGGAGAAGTCCAGGGCGCGCTGGATGTGCGGGTTGGCGATGTTCACGATCGTGGAGTCGAGGACCACCATCAGCTGGCAGCCCGCGATGACGGTGAGGGCGAGGCCGGGTCGGCTCGTCCGGGAGGTCAACGCGGGCACCTCCTCGGCCTCGAACTGATCAATCGTCACAGTCCTTCTCCTCCTGGAGAGATGAGCGAATCGGGCGGCGGGCCAGGTTTTCGTAGCGCGAAACTAGAGTTCAACTCTAACTATGCCGAGCGGAACCGTCCCAGGCAACTCGCCAATTGCGCAACCCGGGAGATGACGCCCTGTCACCCGCGCCGCGAGACTCGGCAGACGCGGGCCGCTCCACCGGGGTGGCCGTGACACGTGAGGAGACAGTGATGTCGGAGCAGACCAGGGCCGTCGTGGAGCGGCTGTACGAGGCCCTGTCCAAGGCGGACATCCCGACCCTGATGGAGATCTTCGACCCCGAGGTGGACATCACCACCCCGGCCGCACTGCCCTGGTCCACCGGCCACTACACCGGCACCGCCGGAACCGCGCAGTACTTCGCCGGGGCGCTGGAGTACCTGGAGGAGACCGCCTTCGAGGTGACGGAGCTGCGGGTCAGCGGCGACTGGGCGGCCGCGATCGGCAACTGGACCGGCCGCTTCCGTCAGGGCGGCGGCGAGTTCGACGTGCGCTTCGTGCACTTCTGGGAGCTGCGCGAGGGCCGGGTGGTGCGCACCGAGGGCATCTCCGACACGGCCGGCATCGTCGCCGCCCACGCCGTCGGGGCCTGATCTTCAGACGGCGTCCAGAGGCTCTTCAGGTGCCCCGATCAAGACTGTCCGTACCGCACCGACTGAACGCAGGAAAGGACTTGGCATGCCGTCCACACTGTTCGGGGTACCTGAGGAGTTCGACGTCATCGTGATCGGCGGGGGCCCCGCCGGCTCCACCACCGCCGGGCTCCTGGCCAAGCGCGGCCACCGCGTCCTGGTGCTCGACAAGGAGCGGTTCCCGCGCTACCACGTGGGCGAGTCGCTCATCCCCGCCTTCATGCGCCCCATGGAGGAACTGGGCCTCACCGAGCGGATGGACGCCCGGGGCTTCGAGCGCAAGTACGGCGGCACCCTCGTCTGGGGCAACCAGCAGATCCCGTGGCACTTCTCGTTCGTCGAGGGCGGGGCGCAGCCGTACGCGTACCACACCCGCCGCGCCGACATGGACTCGATGATCCTGGACCGGGCCCGCGAGCTCGGCGCGTTCATCATCGAGGACGCGACCGTGAAGGAGCCGATCGAGGAGGACGGCCGCGTCGTCGGCGTCCGCTTCAACCTCCGCGGCGCCGACCAGCAGTACGAGGCCCGCGCCAAGCTCGTCGTCGACGCCTCCGGCCAGTCCCGGCTGCTCAGCCGCCGCTACGCGGACGTGACCTGGCACGAGGAGCTCCGCAACGTCGCGGTCTGGACGTACTTCGACAACTGCGAGCGCCTCCAGGGCGACGAGTACACCAACATCCTCATCGAGGGCCTGGACGAGGGCTGGTTCTGGGCGATCCCGCTGGACAAGGGCACCATCAGCGTCGGCTACGTGACCCGCTCCTCCGAGGCCAACAAGGACGGGCAGTCGCTGGAGGACCTGTTCAGGTCCGAGGCCCAGCGCACCACCAAGCTCAAGCGGATGCTGACCAACGCCAACCAGGCGGCCGGCTGGCGCACCGCCCGCGACTGGTCGTACACCAGCCACACCTTCCACGGCGACGGCTGGGTGTGCGTCGGCGACTCCGCGGCCTTCGTCGACCCGCTGTTCTCCACCGGCGTGGCCCTGGCCACCCTGGCCGGCAGCACCCTGTCGAAGATCGCCCACCAGATCCTCGAGCACCCGGAGATCGAGGAGCAGGCGCTCAAGCGCTACGCCACCGCCTACCGCGCCTTCTTCGACGAGATCCGCACCTTCGTCGAGCGCTTCTACGACCGCACCAAGTACAAGGAGTTCTACTACAGCCTCGCCCAGGAGCTGGTCGACCCGGAGAAGGAGCGCACCCCCTCGGCGGACTTCGTCACGCTGATCTCCGGCCTCAGTGGCAAGCACCCGATGCTCAACCTCTCGCTGGACGACCTCATCGGGGGAGCGGAAGCCCCGTGACCAGTCACCAGGTGGAGCTGCTGTTCGTCGACATCGCGCTGATCCTGTTGCTGGCCCGCGGGCTGGGGCGGCTCGCCGTGCGGATCAACCAGCCGCCGGTGGTCGGGGAGATCCTGGCCGGCGTGCTGCTCGGACCGACCCTGTTCCACGGGGCGATGTCCGACGCGTTGTTCCCCGGTGACATCCGGCCGCTGCTCACCGGGATGGCCAACGTCGGCGTGGCGCTGTTCATGTTCGGCATCGGGCTGGAACTGGACGGCGCGGCACTACGCGGGCGGGGCCGAGCCACCGCCGGCACGGTGCTCGGCTCCACCCTGGTGCCGTTCGTGCTCGGGATCGCGCTGGCCCTGTACCTGGCCCGCGACCAGGCCCCGCACAACAAGGCGGCCTTCGTGGTGTTCGTCGGGCTCGCCGTCTCCGTGACGGCGTTCCCGGTGCTCGCCCGGATCCTCGCCGACCGCGGGCTCACCACCACCGCGGTCGGCGGCCTGGCCCTGGCCACCGCGGCCGCCGTCGACGTGATCGCCTGGGTGGCGCTGGCCGCGGTCCAGGCGTCCGTCGGCGGCGGGTCGGACCACTGGCTGGTGGTGCTGATCCTGCCGTTCATGGGCGCGCTGGTGGTCATCGTCCGGCCGCTGCTGCGGCGCCTGCTGATGCCCGGTGGCAAGCCCGGCACGCTCTCCGCCGAGAAGCTGGCCGCCGTGCTGATCGGCGCCCTGCTGTCGGCCGCCGCCACCGAGGCCCTCGGCATGCACTACATCTTCGGCGCGTTCATGTTCGGCGTGGTGATGCCGAAGGCCGGCGCGGACGGCCTGCGGCTGGAGATCCACCGGTGCACCGAGCAGGTCACCGGCCTGCTGCTGCCGGTCTACTTCGTCGTGGCGGGCCTCAAGGTGGACCTCAGCGGGCTGAACTCGGGTCAACTGGTCGACCTGGCCCTGATTCTGGCCGTCGCGGTGGTCGGCAAGTTCGGCGGCACCTACCTGGGGGCGCGCTCGCAGCGGCTGGACCCCCGGCCGGCCGCCGCGCTGGCCGCGCTGATGAACACCCGCGGTCTCACCGAGCTGGTCATCCTCGGCATCGGCCTCCAACTGGGCCTGCTGGACGGCTCGCTGTACTCCCTCATGGTCGTCATGGCGGTGGTCACCACGGCCATGACCGGACCGCTGCTGTCCCGGGTCTTCACCAAGGCGGTGGAGGTCCCCGTAGTCCCCGAGCGCGGCCGCGAGCGGGCCGCCGCGGGCCGGAGCTAACCGCAGATCAGACGGAAGGAACGGAAGATGGCAGGCACGAGGCGGGCACAGCAGCAGCACAACGCCTACGACGTGGCGATCCTGGGAAGCGGCATGGCCGGCGGCATGCTCGGCGCCGTACTCGCGCGCAACGGCGTCCGGGTGCTCCTGCTGGACGCCGGGACGCACCCCAGGTTCGCCGTCGGCGAGTCCACCATTCCGTACACCTCCGGGATGACCCGGCTGATCGCGGACCGGTACCAGGTCCCCGAACTCATGCCGCTGTCCAGCTTCAAGGGGATCCGGCAGCGGGTCTCGCGCAACTGCGGCCAGAAGCAGAACTTCGGCTTCGTCTACCACCGGGAGGGCTCCGCCCAGCGGCCGGACGAGGTCAACCAGCTGGTCGTGCCCTCGGCCATCCGCACCGAGACCCACCTGTTCCGGCAGGACATCGACGCCTACCTGTTCCACGTCGCGGTGAAGTACGGCGCGCACCCCCGGCTCGCCACCCGCATCGCCGACGTGGAGATCGACCCGGACACCGGCGCCGTGCTCCGCACCGACAGCGGCGAGGAGTTCCGGGCGCACTACGTGGTCGACGGCAGCGGCTTCCGCTCGCCGCTGGCCGACAAGTTCCAGCTGCGCGAGACCCCGACCCGGGCCAACACCCACTCCCGGTGCCTGTTCACCCACATGGTCGGGGTCAAGCCCTTCGACGACTCGCGCACCGCTGCCAGGCACGGCCAGCCCAACCCCTGGCACCACGGCACCCTGCACCACGTCTTCGACGGCGGCTGGCTCTGGGTGATCCCGTTCGACAACCACCAGGACTCGATGAACCCGCTGTGCAGCGTCGGGCTCACCCTGGACCCGCGCAAGTTCCCCAAGGGCGAGCTGTCCGCGCAGCAGGAGTTCGACGACTTCCTGGCCCGCTTCCCGGAGATCGCCTGGCAGTTCGAGGGCGCCAAGGCCGTCCGTCCATGGGTCTCCACCGGTCGGCTGCAGTACTCCGCGCACCAGGTGGTCGGCGACCGGTTCTGCCTCACCTCGCACGCCGCCGGCTTCATCGACGCGCTGTACTCGCGCGGCCTGACCAACACCCTGGAGCTGGTCAACGTCCTCGGCTGGCGGCTCATCGCGGCCTCCCGCGACGGCAACTGGTCGCGCGAGCGGTTCGACTACGTGGAGAGCCTGCAGCAGGGCCTGTTCGACTTCCACGACGACCTGGTGTTCAGCTCCTTCGTCGGCTTCCGCGACTACGAGCTGTGGAACGCCGTCAACCGCACCTGGATGCTCGGCACCATGCTCGGCAACGTGATGCTGGAGGACGCGTACTACCGCTTCCAGCGCACCGGCCGCGACGAGGTCTTCCTCGACCTGGAGCAGAGCAAGCAGCCCGGCTCCCCGCTGCCGGTCAGCGCCGGGTTCAACGAGATGGGCACGCTCACCCGCGACCTGTGCCTGGCCGTCGAGGCCGGCAAGGTCAGCACCGGCCGGGCCGCCGAGCAGATCCTCCAGCACATCAAGCACGCCGACTTCATCTCGCCCGGCTTCCGGCTCGGCGAGCGCGACACCCGCTGCTTCAACATGTCGCCCGGCAAGATGGCCAAGAACGCCGTCTGGTGCCGCCGCGAGGCGCCGCCGGAGATCGGCCCCCGCATGATCAACGCCTCCAAGGGCCTGGTCCGGATGCGCCTGCGGGGTGGCGAGTGACCGCGGAGGAGCCCATCGCGGTCGTCGGGATGGCGGGTCGGTTCCCCGGCGCCCCCGACACCGACAGCCTGTGGACCCTGCTGATGGGGCGCGGCGACGCGATCGGCCCCGTCCCGGCCGACCGCTGGGACACCGACCGCCCGCTCGACCCGGAGAAGGACGTCCAGACGGTCGGCGGCTTCCTGGAGGGCATCGACCGCTTCGACGCCGCCTTCTTCGGCGTCTCCCCGCGCGAGGCCGCCGCCATCGACCCCCAGCAGCGCCTGCTGCTGGAGGTCGCCTGGCGGGCCCTGGAGGACGCCGGCGTGCCCGCCGCCGCCCTCGCGGGCAGCCGCACCGGCGTCTACGTCGGCGCCTCCTGGCACGACTACGAGCTGCTCCGGATCAACCGCGGCGCCCGCCCCACCCCGCACAGCCTCTACGGCAACGCGCTGGACGTGGTCGCCGCCCGGCTCTCGTACGTCCTCAAGCTGCGCGGCCCCAGCCTCACCGTGGAGACCGGCTGCTCCTCCTCGCTGGTGGCCCTGCACCTGGCCGCCCAGGCGCTGCGCAGCGGCGAGGTCGAGGCCGCCCTGGTCGGCGGCGTCAACCTGATGGCCGACCCGTACGTCACCGTCGGCCTCACCCACTTCGGCGGGCTCTCCCCGGACGGCCGCTGCCAGGCGTTCGCCGCCTCCGCCAACGGCTTCGTGCGCGGCGAGGGCGTGGCCGCGCTCTGCCTCAAGACGCTGTCGCGCGCGCAGGCCGACGGCGACCGGATCCACGGCCTGGTGGTCCGCACCGTCGTCAACAACGACGGCGGCGGCGACAGCCTGGTCACGCCCAGCCCCGAGGGCCAGGAGGACCTGCTGCGGCAGGCGTACGGCACCGGCGCGGTGCCCGTCGGGCAGCCCGTCTACGTCGAGGCGCACGGCACCGGCACCGGACGCGGCGACCCGATCGAGGCCACCGCGCTCGGCACGGTGCTCGGCCGGCACCGGGACCCCGCGAACCCGCTGCACATCGGCTCGATCAAGACCAACATCGGCCACCTGGAGGCGTCCGCGGGCCTGGCCGGCCTGTTCAAGCTGCTGCTGGCGCTGCGCCACCGCACCGTCCCGCCGAGCCTGCACTCGGCCGAGCTCAACCCGGCCATCCCGTTCGAGGACCTGAACGTCCGGGTGGTCCGCGAACCACTCGCGCTGGACCCGGAGGGCCCCGTCCACCTCGGCCTCAACTCCTTCGGCTGGGGCGGCACCAACGCCCACGTGGTGCTGGCCTCCCCGCCCGCGGCCGGGCCCGCCGAGGCGGCCGCCACCCCGGCGACCGGCCTGCCCGCCGTCGTCCCGCTCTCCGCCCGTGAACGCGGGGTGCTCGCCGAGCGGGCCCGCGAACTCCTCCCCCTGGTCCCTCAGGACCCGCAGGGCGTACGGGAGTTCGCCGGCACCCTGGCCTGGCGTCGGGACCACTTCCAGGTCCGCGCGGCCGGACTGGTCGCCGACACCCCCGAGGAACTCCGCGCCGCCCTGGAGACCCTCGCCGCCGACCGGGAGAGCGAGGGCGCCGGACGCGCCGTACCGCGCGGCCGGACCGCCTTCGTCTTCCCCGGCCAGGGCTCCCAGTGGGACGGCATGGGCCAGGAGCTGTACCGGGACAGCCCGGTCTTCGCCGCCACCGTCACCCGCTGCGCCGAGGCGCTGCGCCCGCACACCGACTGGGACCTGCTGGAGGTCTTCGCCGGCCGGGCCGGGGACGAGTGGACCACCCGGATCGACATGCTCCAGCCCGTGCTGTGGGCGATGTCCCTCGGCCTGGCCGAGCTGTGGCGGGCCAACGGCGTCGAACCCGACGTCGTCCTCGGCCACAGCCAGGGCGAGATCACCGCCGCCACCCTGGCCGGGATCCTCAGCTACGAGGACGCCGCGCTGGTGATGGCCCGCCGCAGCGCCATCGCCCGCCGCACCTCCGGGCAGGGCCGGATGCTGGCCGTCGACCTCGACCGGGAGGGCGCGCTGGCCGCCCTGGAGGGCTTCGAGGAGAGCATCTCGCTCGCCGTCCACAACGGCCCGCACTCCTGCGTGCTCTCCGGCGAGCAGGAGGCCGTGCTCACCCTGAAGGAACTGCTGGAGGCCGAGGGCACCTACTGCCGGCTGGTCAACGTCGACTACGCCTCGCACAGTCCCCAGATGGACCCGCTGCGCAAGGACCTGCTGGAGGCGCTCGCCCCCACCGCCCCCCGGGGCGGCGCGATCACGCTGATGTCCACCGTCCGGGTCCGGCAGCTGGACGGCCCCGAGATGGACGCCGCCTACTGGGTCGAGAACCTGCGCAGCCCCGTGCTGTTCGCCGACACCATGGAGGCCCTGCTCGACGAGGGCGTCACCCACGTCGTGGAGATCAGCCCGCACCCGGTGCTCGCCCCGGCCATCGAACAGCTCACCGCCGACCGCGCCGACCCCGCTGCCGTGCTCACCACGATGCGCCACCACCAGGGCAGCCCGGCCGACTTCGCCCGGGCGCTGGCCACCGCCTACACCGCCGGGCTCGAACCGTTCGGCGCGCTGCCCCGCGACGCCCGCCTCGCCCTGCCCGGCTACCCGCTCCGGCAGGACCGGTACTGGATCGACGAGCGGCCGCGCAGCCGCGCCGCCGCCCCCGGCCTCGAACCGGAGCTGACCCCCGCGCCCGGCCGACCCGGCCGCCGACACGGCGCGTTGGAGCCCTCGACGGCCGACCTGCCCTGGCTCGCCGACCACCAGGTCCACGGCACCCCCGTGCTGCCCGGCGCGGCCGTCCTCGGCATCGCGCTCGCCACCGTACGGGCCCGCACCGGCCGCCTGCCCAAGGCGCTGGACCAGGTCGCGTTCCGCAAGGGCGTCCCGCTCGGCGACACCCCGGCCCGGCTCACCGCCGAATGGACCGACGACGCCGAGGACGGCGGCGCGTTCCGGCTGCTCGCCCTCCCCGAGGGCGGCGAGCAGTGGGAGGAGAGCGCCACCGCCCGCGCCGTCCTGCGCGAACTCCCGTGGCAGGCACCAGGGTTCCCCGGCTGGGGCGAGAGTGCCGAGCCGGGGGCCGCGGAGGAGCTCTACCGCACCTGGGCCGCCCGGGGGCTGGAGTACGGCCCGGCGTTCCGCACCGTCGGCGCGCTGGCCGTGGCCGAGGACGGCGAGCAGGCCGTCGGCCGGGTCGCCCTGCCCGAGCGGCTGCGCCCGGCCAACCGCCCGTACGGGCTGCACCCCGCGCTCTGGGACGGGGCCCTGCAGGTCTCGCTCGCCCTCTGTGCCGCCGACGGCCCCGGCGACGCGGTGGTCCCGACCGGCGTCCAACGCGTGGTGGTCGTGGGCGAGTTGGCGGATCCCGTCACCGATCTGTGGTCGCACGCCCTGCGGCGCGCCGACGGCCTGATCGACGTCCACCTGTTCACCGCCGAGGAGCGCACCCCGCTGCTCAGCATGATCGGACTCACCCTCACCCCGCTGCCCACCGCGGACCGGGACGGGCGGACCGACGGCGAACGCCTGCACCGGATCGACTGGATCGAACTCACCGACACCGAACTCACCGACACCGAACTCACCGACACCGAACTCACCGACACCGAACTCACCGACACCGAACTCACCGACACCGAACTCGCCGACACCGAACTTACCGACACCGAAGCGAAGTTGCCGGCCGAACCCGGCCGCTGGGTGGTCTGCGGCGACGGGCCCGCGGCCGAGGCACTGACCGAGGCGCTCGCCGCCCGGGATGCCAAGACCGCCCGGATCCGCCCTGGCGAGGAGATCGGCGCCGCCGACGGCGTGGTCTTCCTCACCCCCGGCGCCGAGGCCGGCCCCGCCGCCCAGCAGCAGGGCCTGCTCCACCTCGCCGCCCTGGCCACCGCCTGCACCGCGCAGCCCGTACCGCCCCGGCTGGCCGTGGTCACCCTCGGCGGCCAGGCCGTCCTGGCCGCCGACCGGCCCGACCCCGGCGCCGCCCTGTACTGGGGTTTCACCCGGGTGCTGCGCCGCGAGCACGGCGAACTGACCCCCCGGATCATCGATCTCGACCCGAACGACGAGGGCCTGGCCGCCGCCTGCGCGGCCGAGCTGCTCACCGACCCGGCCGAGGCGGACGACCAGCTGGCCCTGCGCTCGGGCCGCCGCCTCGCCGCCCGGCTGGCGCGCGGCGCCGCCGCACCGGCCGAGCTGCCGGCGCCGCTCACCCGCCGTCAGCCGTTCCGGATCGACCCGGACGGCCGCCCGGCCGGGATCGCCCGCCGCGCCCCCGGGCCCGGCGAGATCGAGATCGAGACCGCCGCCGCGACCCTGCCCGGGCGCGGCACCGGAACGGCCACCGGCCTGGTCGGCCGGGTGGTCGCGGTCGGCGAGGGCGTCACCGGCCTCGCCGTCGGCGACCGGGCCGCCGCCGTCACCGCCGACGGCCCCGTCAGCCACCTGACCGTCCGGGTCGACCACGCCGTGGCCGTCCCCGACACCCTCGGCGACGCCGAGGCGGCGGCCCTGCCGCCGGCCGTCGCCACCGCCCACCAGGCGCTGGTGGAGGCGGCCCGGGTAACCGCCGGGGACACCGTCCTGGTACACGTCACCGACGGCACCGGGCTCGCCGCCGCCGCCCTGGCCCGGCGGCTCGGCGCCCGGGTGCTCGCCACCGTGCCCGGCGGCGCCGCGACCGGCCCGCAGCTCGAGGGTGTGGAACTGCTGGACGCGGAGGACCCCGGCTGGCCGCAGGCCGTCCGCTCCGCCACCGGCGGCTCCGGCGCGGACGTGGTGCTCGGCCGGCCCGCCGGGGCCACCCCCGCGCGCGCCCTCGCCGCCCTGGCCGCCGACGGACGGGCCGTCGCCCTCGACGGCCTGCGCCCCGGGCCCGAGGAACTTCCGGACGGCGCAGCCCAGTTCGCCGTGGACGCGGCCGGGTTGCTGCGCCGCCGCCCGGACCGGTTCGCCGCCGCGTTGGCCGCCGGCTGGGCGGGCGCCGCCGCCGCGCCGCTGCCGGTCGCCCCCCGCGGCCTCGCCGAGGCGGGGGAGGGGGCCGGGGCACCCGGCGCCACCACCGTCCTGCTGCTCGGCCCGGCCGCCGTCGAGGCCGTCCCGGCCGCCCCGCTCACCGACGGTGCCTTCCGGGCCGACGGCAGCTACCTGATCACCGGCGGCCTCGGCGCCCTCGGCCTCTCCCTCGCCGGATACCTGGCCGAGCACGGCGCCGGAGCCCTCGTCCTGCTCGGCCGCTCCGCCCCGACCCCGGCCGCCGAGGCCGAGATCGAGCGGATCACCGCGCTCGGCGCCACCGTCAGGACGGTGCGCTGCGACGTCGCCGACGCCGCCGCGCTGGGCGCCGCCCTGGAGACCGTCCGCGCCGAACTGCCGCCGCTGCGCGGGGTGGTGCACGCCGCCGGTCTGCTCGACGACGCCACCGTCCGCAATCTGACGGCGGCGCAGCTCGACCGGGTGCTGGCGCCCAAGGCCACCGGCGCGCGCCACCTGGACGCGCTGACGGCCGAGGACCCGCTGGACCTGTTCGTGCTGTTCTCCTCGGCGGCCGCCCTGGTCGGCAACCCCGGCCAGTCCGCCTACGCCGCCGCCAACGCCTACCTGGACGCCCTGGCCGAGGCCCGGCGCCGGTGCGGCCGCCCCGCCCTCAGCGTGCAGTGGGGCCCGTTCACCGACATCGGCCTCGCCGCCACCGACGAGACCCGCGGTGCCCGCCTCGCCGAACGCGGCATGGGCGGCATCCCGGCCGAGGAGGCGTGGCCCGCCCTGGTCCGGATGCTGGAGCGCGACCGGCCGGTGGCCGGGTACGTCCCGATCGACCTGCGCCAGTGGTTCGACGCCAGCCCCGACACCGCCGCACTGCCGAGCTGGCAGCTGCTGCACGCCGCGGGCCGGGCCGGAGTGGCCACCGGCGGCGAGTTCCTCGCCCGGCTGCGAGCCGCCGCACCGGAGGAGCGGACCCCGCTCGCCGCGCGGCAGATCCGCGAACTCGCCGGACGCGTCCTGCGGCTCGATCCCGAACGGATCGAACCCGACACGCCGTTGAAGGCCCTCGGCCTGGACTCGCTGATGAGCCTCGAACTGCGCAACCGGCTCGAGGGCGCGTTCGGCACCAGGCTCTCGCCGACCCTGCTCTGGGCCTACGGCACCGCCACGGCGCTCGCCGAGTACCTCTGCGCCGAGTCGGACGGCGGGCCCGCCCTAGCGCCCCGGACACCCACCGGTCCCGACACCGACCGGTCCTGACACCGACCGGTCCAGACACACCGGACCAGACCGCGAGGAACCGATCCATGCCTGAGACAAGCACCACCGACGGATCCCGCCAGACCCCGCTCACCCGGGCACTCGCCACGATCCGCACGCTGCGCCGCCAACTCGACGAGCAGCAGGGCGGGCAGGCGATCGCCGTCATCGGCGCCGGACTCCGCCTGCCCGGTGGCATCGACGGCCAGGACGGCTACTGGACGGCCCTCGCGGAGGGCCGCGATCTGGTCGGTCGGCTGCGGCCCGAACGCAAGGGGCCGTTCGCGGCCGCCTGGGAGGGCCTGCCGCAGCGCGGCGGGTTCCTGGACGAGGTCCTGGACTTCGACGCGGCGTTCTTCGGAATCAGCCCGCGCGAGGCCCGGCACCTCGACCCGCAGCACCGCCTGCTGCTGGAGGTCAGCTGGGAGGCCCTGGAGAACGCCGGCCTGGCCGCCGACCGCCTCCAGGGCAGCCGGACCGGCCTCTACCTCGGCATCATGTGGCAGGACTACCGGGAGTGGCTGGCCGGGGACCCGGACGCGTACTGGACCACCGGCAACGGCCACAACTTCGCCGCGGGCCGGGTCGCGTACGCGCTCGGCCTCACCGGCCCGACCGTCTCCGTCGACACCGCCTGCTCCTCCTCGCTGGTCTCCGTCCACCTGGCGGTCCAGGCGCTGCGCCGCGGCGAGTGCGAGACCGCGCTCGCCGCGGGCACCAACCTGATCATGTCCCCGCAGTCGATGCGGCTGGTCCAGGAGACCCGCTCGCTCGCCCCCGACGGCCTCTGCAAGGCGTTCGACGCCCGTGCCAACGGCTTCACCCGGGGCGAGGGCTGCGGCGTCGTGGTGCTCAAGCGCCTCGACCACGCGCTGCGCGACGGCGACCGGGTGCAGGCCGTCATCCACGGTTCGGCCGTCAACCAGGACGGCCGTTCCGGCGGGTTCACCGCGCCCAACGTGCTCTCCCAGGTCGCCCTGCTCGAACAGGCCCTCGGCGACGCCCGGTTGGAGCCCGCCGACATCGGCTACGTCGAGGCGCACGGCACCGGAACCTCGCTCGGCGACCCGATCGAGCTCGAGGCCCTGGCCACCGCCCTCGGGCGGCCCAGCGGCGGCGCCCCGCTCGTGGTCGGTGCCGTCAAGACCAACCTCGGCCACCTGGAGTCGGCGGCCGGGGTGGCCGGGCTGGTCAAGACCATGCTCTGCCTGAAACACCGTCAACTGCCGCCGCTGGTCCACTTCCGCACCCTCAACCCGCGGATCGACCTCGCCGGCACCGGCATCATCCTGCCCACCGAACTCACCGACTGGCCCGCCGGGGCCGGCCGCTACGCCGGCGTCAGCTCCTTCGGCATGAGCGGCACCAACGCCCACGTCATCCTGGGCGCCGCCGACCCCGTCGAGGCGCCCGAGGCCGTCGAGGTGACCGGCTTCGACCTGTCCGCCCGGACGCCCGAGGCGCTGCGCGAGCTCGCCGTCCGCTACGCCGAGCGGCTGGACGGCCTGGCGGCCGCCGACTACCCGGCGTTCGCCCACACCGCCACCGAGGGCCGGGCCCGCCACGAGGCCGCCGCCCGGATCCTGGCCGCCGACCCCGCCTCCGCCGCCCGGGCCCTGCGCGCCCTGGCGGCCGGCGCCGAGGACCCGTCCGTGGTCCCCGGCCCGAACGCCCCGTTGCCCGCCCTGCCCCGCCGGGTCCTCGATCTGCCGACCTACCCGTGGCAGCGGCAGCGCCTCGCGCCCGAGACGGCGGCCGCCCCGTCCGCGGCCCCGGCCACCGCATCTGCCGCCGCCCACCAGCTGCGCTGGCAGGACCACGACCCGGCCGCCGCCGGGGCGGCCGAACTCCTCGTCCTCGCGGGGGACGACACTCGGACGCTGGAACTCATCGCCGGGGAGGCGGCGGCCCGGGGGCACGAAGGTGTGCTCCTGAGCCCCGGCCCGCTGAACCCGCCCCCGGGCTGGCGGCACGAAGCGCTGCCGGGGGACCGAACCGCCTGGACGGCCCACTGGGCCCGCCAGGTCGAGGCCGCGGCCGGTCTGGTCCTCGCCTACCGGCCGCGGCCGCTCACGGAGGCCGACCCGGCCACGGCCCAGGCCGTGCTCTGCGCCGCCGTCACCGACGCGGTCGCCGCCGCCTCCGCCGCCGACCGGCCCGGCCTCCGGGTGCACGCCCTGACCCGGGCCGTCCGGCGGACCGCCGAGGGCGAGTCCACCGAGGCCACCGACCACGGCGCGCTGCACGGACTCGGGCCGGTCCTCGGCCTCGAGTTCGGCACCCGCTGGGGCGGCCTCGTCGACCTGCCCGCCGAGCCGACCCCGGCCGACGCCCGGGCCCTGCTCGCCCTGCTGACCTCGCCCGACCGCGCCGAGGACCTGGCCGCCGTCCGCGCGGGCACCGTCCGGGTGCCCCGGCTGGCCCCGGGCACGGCCGCCCCCGCCGCCACCGCCGAGCTCCGCGCGGACGCCACCTACCTGGTGACCGGCGCGCTCGGCGGAGTGGGCCGTGAGCTGACCGCCGAGCTGGTCGCGCGCGGGGCCCGCTCCCTGCTGCTGATCGGCCGCCGCCCGGAGGGTGAACTGGAGCCCGCCGCAAGGGACTTCCTCGCCGAGCTGGCGGCCGGCGGCGTCCGCGCCGTCTACCGGGGCGGCGGCTGCGACACCGCCGAGGCGCTCGCCGAGGCGTGCACCTCCCTCACCGGCCTGCCGCCCGTCCGCGGCGTCCTGCACGCCGCCGGCACCCTCACCCGCACCCCCGCCGCGGAGCTCACCGCCGAGGGCTTCGCCGACTCGCTGCGGGCCAAGGCCGGGGGCGCCTGGTGGCTGCACCGGGCCGCCTCGGCCGAGGGCTGGGAGCTGGACTTCTTCGTCCTGGTCTCCTCGGTCTCCGCGGTCTGGGGCACCGAGGACTGCGCCGCCTACTCCGCCGCCAACGGCGCCCTGGACGCGCTCGCCGCCCACCGGGTCGGACTCGGCCTGCCCGCCGTCTCGCTCGGCTACGGGCCGTGGGCGCTGGGCGGTGCCGACCGCGCGGGCATGGCGGACGCCGCCCTGCTGGAACGTTCCGCCAGGCTCGGCGTCGGCTCCTTCGACGCCGCCTCCGGCCGGGCCGCCCTGGCCGTCGCCGCCGACGGGCCGGAGGCCCACCTGATCGCCTGCCCGCTGGACCTCGCCCGGCTGCGCACGGTGCTGGCGGGCCTGCGCCCGCGCGGCGTGCTCGGCACCCCCGCCGCGGTCGGGCCCGCCGTCCGGCACGAGGCGTCGGTGACCGCCCGGCTCGCCGCCCTGCCCGAGCGGGCCCGGCCCGCCGCCGCCCGGACCGAGGTCGCCCGGCTGCTTGCCGCGCAGCTCGGCCACGCGGGCGCCGAGGACATCGACGAGACCGCCGGGTTCCTCACCCTCGGGCTGGACTCCATCGCCGCCGTCGACCTGGCCGCCCGGCTCGGCGAGGCGTTCGACACCACCGTCGCGGTCGGCGAGGTCTTCGACCACCCCACCGTGGTCCGGCTCACCGAGCACCTCCTCCGCCCGGAAGCGCCGGCCGCGCGCACCGCGAAGGCCGCCCCGCTCCGCCCGGCCGAGCCGCCGGCCCCCGCCGCGCCGACCGCCGCGCCGACCGCCGCGCCGACCGCCGCCGAGGCGGTGCCCACGGGCGCCCCCGAGCCGATCGCGATCGTCGGCATGGCCGGGCGCTTCCCCCAGGCCGACACCGTCGAGGAGCTGTGGCAGCTGCTGCGCGAGGGCCGCGACGGCATCACCCGCGTCCCGGACGACCGGCCCGCCCTCGCCGGGCTCGGCGACGGCCCCTCCGTCACCGACCAGGGCGGCTTCCTGCGCGACCTGGACCGCTTCGACGCCGCGTTCTTCGGCATCCCGGCCCGCGAGGCCGAGAACCTCGACCCGCAGCAGCGCCTGCTGCTGGAGTCCGCCTGGCACGCCCTGGAGGACGCCGGCACCGACCCCGAGCGGCTGCGCGCCACCCGTACCGGCGTGTTCGTCGGCGTCAGCTACGCCGACTACGCCCGGCTGCTCGCCGAGGCCGGACCGGACGAGGTCGACGCGTACTACAGCACCGGCACCGCGCTGAACGCCGCCGCCGGGCGCCTCGCCTACACCCTCGGCCTGACCGGCCCCGCCGTCGCGGTGGACACCGCCTGCTCCTCCTCCCTGGTCGCGGTGCACCTCGCGGTGCGCTCGCTGCGCACGGGGGAGAGCGAGGCCGCGCTCGTCGGCGGCGTCAACGTGCTGCTCGACCGGGCCTCCTGGACGGCCGTCAGCCGGGCCCACATGCTCTCCCCGGACGGCCGCTGCCGGACCTTCTCGGCGGACGCCAACGGCTTCGCCCGCTCCGAGGCGTGCGGCGTGCTGGTGCTGAAGCGGCTGGGCGACGCCCTGCGCGACGGCGACCGGGTGTACGCGGTGATCCGCGGCAGCGCGATGAACCAGGACGGCGCCTCCTCCGGCCTGACCGCGCCGAACGGCGCCGCCCAGGAGGCGATGCTGCGGGCCGCCCTCCAGGACGCCCGGCTGGAGGGCCGCGAGGTCGGCTACCTGGAGGCGCACGGCACCGGCACCACCCTCGGCGACCCGATCGAACTCGGCGCCGCCTGGCGGGTGCTGGGCGAGGGGCGCCGCCCGGGGGAGACCCTGCAGGTCGGCTCGGTGAAGAGCAACCTGGGGCACTGCGAGTCCGCGGCCGGGGTGGTGTCGCTGATCAAGACGGTGCTGTCCCTGCACCACGACGTGATCCCGGGCAACCTGCACTTCACCGAGCCCAACGCGCACGTGTCCTGGGCGGACATGAACGTCCGGGTGGTCGAGACCACCTCGCCCTGGCGGCGCGGCAGCACCCCGAGGGTGGCCGGGGTCTCCGGGTTCGGCTTCACCGGCACCAACGCCCACGTGCTGCTGGCCGACCCGCCCGCCACCGTGACCACGCCCGCCACCGTGACCACGCCCGCCACCGTAACCACGCCCGCCACCGTAACCACGCCCGCGCCCGGCGGGCCGGACACCGCGCACCTGCTGACGCTCTCCGCCCCCGACGAGGACGGCCTGGCCCGGCTCACCGAGGCGTGGCAGCGGGAGCTGGCCGGGGCCGCCGACACCGACCTGGCCCGGCTGACCGCCGCCGCCGGGGCCGGCCGCCGCCACTTCCCGTACCGCCGGGCGCTGCTCGGCAGCAGCCGCGAGCGGTTGCTGGAGGGGCTGCGGGAGGCCGCGCCCGCCGGTCCGGCGCTGCGCTCCCCCCGGGTGGCCTTCCTGTTCTCCGGCCAGGGCAGCCAGTACTTCGGGATGGGCCGGGAGCTGTACGAGACCGAGCCGGTGTTCCGCGAGACCTTCGACCGCTGCGACGCGGTGCTGGCGCCGCTGCTCGGCGCCTCGCTGACCGAGCTGGTGTTCTCCGGCGCGGACCGGGCCGCGATCAACGAGACCCGGGTCACCCAGCCCGCCCTGGTCACCCTGCAGACCGCGCTGGCGGCGCTGTGGACCTCCTGGGGCGTGACCCCGGCGGTGGTGATGGGCCACAGCGTCGGCGAGGTCTCCGCCGCCCTGCACGCCGGGGTGATGGACCTGCCGACCGGCCTGGCGCTGATCGCCGAACGGGCCCGGCTGATGCAGGCCACCGAACGCGGCGCGATGCTCGCCGTGGTCGCCGACGAGGAGCGGGTGGACGGGTGGATCCGGGGCCGCGCGCTGGACCTGGCGGCCGTCAACGGCCCCGAGTCGGTGGTGGTCGCCGGCCGGCCCGAGGAGATCGACGCCCTGGCCGCCGAGCTGCGCGAACAGGGCGTCCGGGCACGGAAGTTGAGCGTCTCGCACGCCTTCCACAGCCGCCTGCTGGACCCGGCGGTGGAGGGGCTGAGGGCCGCCCTCGCCCCCCTGGAGTTCCGCGCCCCGGAGATCCCGGTGGTCTCCAACGTCACCGGCCGGCTCGCCGGACCGGAGGAGTACGACGCGGACTACTGGTGCCGGCACGCCCGCCGCCCGGTCCGCTTCCTGGACGGCCTGCGGTCGATGGCCGGCCTGGGCATCGACCTGTGCCTGGAGATCGGCCCCGACCGCACCCTGGTCAACCTGGTCAACGGCGCCGGGCTGGCCCCGACCGCCGGCCTCGCCTCCTCGTTGCGGCGCGGCACCGGCGAGCGCGCCGCCCTGCTGGACGCGGCCCGGATCCTCTACCTCGGCGGCCAGAACCTGGACTGGCGCAACGTCAGGCCCGGCGCCGACCGCACCGGCGGCCCGCGCTACCCGTTCGCCGACACCCGGTACTGGACGCCGGTCAAGCCCGGCCAGGCCACCCGGCCGGTCGCCGCGCAGGGCCCGGCCTGGGGCACCGAGCTCAGCTCCCCGGCGCTGGACGGCCGGGTCTGGGCCACCGAGCGCAGCCCCGAGTACCCCGCCCACCTGACCGACCACCGGCTGTTCGGCACCGTCTCGGTGCCCGGCGCCTCGCAGACCGCGACCGCGCTGTCCGCGCTCGGTGCGGCCGGTGAACCGGTCGTCCTGGAGGACCTGTACTTCCCCCGCGCGCTCGTGCTGCGCGAGGGCGAGCGCTACCCGCTCCAGGTGATCGAGGGCCACCGGGAGGGCGGCGGGCGGACCGTCAGCGTGCAGAGCCTGGTGGACCCGGCCCGGCGCCGCTGGCAGGAGCACCTGTCGGCGCGGGTCGTCCCGGAGGGCCGGCGCCGGGCCGACCGGGCCGTCCCCGTCCCGGCGGCCTTCGCCGCCGCCGCCGAACGCCGGCTCTCCGGCGAGGACTTCTACGCGCACCTGCGTACCCTCGGCTACCACCTCGGCCCGTCCTTCCGCTGGATCGGCGAGGTCTGGGTGCGCGGCGACGAGGCGCTGGTCCGGTACCAGGAGCCCGAGGACCCGCGCGAGGACCCGGCGGGCTGGCAGATCCACCCCGGCCTGCTGGACTCCTGCCTGCAGAGCTCCGTCACCTTCGCCGTCGCCGAGGCCGACCCGGCCGCGACCGTCGAGGAGGCCGCCCTGGCGATCCCGTTCGCGGTCGCCCGGCTGTCCTTCCCCGGCCGCCCCCGGCTCGGACGGCAGCTGTGGGGCCACATCCGGGCCCTCGGCCGGGACGCCGACGCCGACGGCCTGATGCGGGTGAGCGCCGCCGACATCCACCTGTTCGACGACAGCGGCGCCACCGTCCTCGACATCGAGGGCTTCCGGTTCCGGCGCGCCCCCCGCGCCCTGCTGGAGAGCTCGCTGCGCGACGCCCCCCGGCACGCCTACGTCCTCGACCGAACCGACCGCGAGCCGGGCGCCGCCGCCGGGCCGCAGCGGGTGGCCCTGCTCGGCGGCGGGACCGGGACCGGCCGCGCCCTGGCCGACGCGTTCCGCGCCCTCGGGCACACCGTCACGGAGCCGGAGACCGCGCCGCCCGTCGGCGCGCCCCTCGACCTGCTGGTGGACGCTCGCTTCGCGCTCGGCAGTGGCGGGCCCGCCGAGGCGCTGGCAGCCGCCCGTGGCCTCGCCGACACCCTGCGGGCCGCCGACCCGGCGCTGCCGTACGCGGTGCTCGGCCTGGCCACCGCCGCGGCCGCGCCCGTCCGGGAGGCGCTGTGGGGCATGCTCGCCTCGCTGGAGGCCGAGCAGCCCGGGCGTCGGCTGGTCCGGCTGGGTCTGGCAGCCGACTGGGACGCCACCGCCGCCGCCGGGGAACTCGCCCGGCTGGTCGCCGAGGAGGTGCCGGAGACCCGGCTGGAGATCACCGGAACGACCGTCCGTACCACCCGGCTGGCGCCCTGCCCCGCCGAGGCGGCGCCCGGCGCGCCCGGGGCGGTGCTGATCACCGGCGGCCTCGGCTCGCTCGGGCTGAGCGCGGCCGGGTTCCTGGCCGGACTGGGCGCCCCGGCGATCACCCTGATGGGCCGTTCCGCGCCCGACGAGGTGGCCCGCGCCGTGCTGGACGGGCTGGCCGCGCGCGGGATCGAGGTCCGGACCGTCCAGGGCGACGTCACCGACCCGGTGGACTGCCGCCGGGCGGTGGAGGAGGCCGACCGGACGGCGCCCCTGGGCACCGTGCTGCACCTGGCGGGCGTGGCCGCGGACGGGGCCTTCGAACAGCTCACCGAGGACGCCTGGACCCGGGTGTTCGCCGCCAAGGCGCACGGCGCCGCCCACCTGGCCGAGGCCCTGGCGGGCCGTCAGGACGTCACCCTGGTGCTGTTCTCCTCCGCCTCCTCCGTGCTCGGCTCCGCCGGGCAGGTGAACTACGCGGCCGCCAACGGCTTCCTGGACGGCCTCGCGGAGCGGCTGAGCGAGCAGGACGGCCTGCGGGCCGTCGCGGTGGACTGGGGCCCCTGGATCCCGGAGGCCCGGCGCGGCCTGGCCGGCACCGCCGCGACCGGGCGGGCGATCGCCCGCCGGGGCGTCCGGGCGCTGGGCGACCAGGAGGCCGAGGAGCTGTTGCGGCTCGCGCTGGCCGGCCGCCGGCACCGCCTGGTGGCGGTCGCCGTGGAGGCCGGGCAGGCAGCGGGCGGGCGGCTGTTCGCCGACCCGGTCCGGCCCGGCGAACGGGCCGAGCGTCCGGGCGCGGTACGGACCGAACCGCGCGGCGGACTGCGCAAGCAGCTCGCCGACTGCCCCGCCGAGGGGCGGGAGGAGCTGCTGCGGCAGGCGATCCGGGAGATCGCCGGAGCCGTCCTGGGCGCACCGCTGACCGGCGACGACCACCTCGGGTTCACCGAGTGCGGCCTCGACTCGATCATGGTCATCGACCTGCGGGCCAGGCTCGGCCACGCGCTGGCCGAGGAGCTGCCCGCCACCGTGGCGCTGGACCACCCGACCGTCGCCCAACTCGCCGCCCACGCGCTCGCGCTGGTCCTTCCCGAGGAGCCCGCCCCGGCCGGGCCGGAGGAGCCCGCCGAAGACCTCCCGGGCCTGGCGGGCCTGTCGTTCGAGGACCTCGTCCGGGCCGTGCGGACGGACGTCGCAGAAGAGGGGTGAGCACCGACATGGACACCGATACGATTCGCCGACTGATGGAGGACCAGCTCAAGCTGTCCCACCGCCTCCGGAGCCGTGTCCGGGAGCTGGAGGAGGAACGGCACGCCCCGCTGGCGGTGGTGGGCACGGCCCTGCGGCTGCCCGGCGGGCTGGACTCGCCCGACTCCTACTGGGAGTTCCTGCGGGGCAGCGGCACCGCCTACTCGGAGATCCCCGAGGACCGGCCCGGCCTGCGGGCCGTCCACGACCCCGTGCCGGGCCGCCCCGGGCGCTCCTACGTGGACCGGGCCGGGTTCCTCACCGACATCTCGCACTTCGACGCCGAGTTCTTCGGCATCTCCAGGCGCGAGGCCAAACTGCTCGACCCGCAGCAGCGGATGCTGCTGGAGACCGCCTGGGAGGCGCTGGAGCGGGCCGGTGTGGCCGTGCGCCGCGCCGACCGGCTCGACGTCGGCGTGTACCTCGGGATGATGGCCTCCGAGTACAGCGAGCGCCTGGAGGACCGGAGCGACCTGACCAGGATCGACCCGTACTACACCACCGGCGGCGGCCTCTGCTTCGGCGCCGGGCGGATCAGCCACGTGATGGGCTTCCGCGGGCCGGTGCTGAGCGTGGACACCGCCTGCTCCTCCGCGCTGTCCGCGCTGCACCTGGCCGTGCGCGGCCTTCGCGGCGGGGAGTGCCGGTACGCCCTGGTGTGCGGCTCCAACCTGCTGCTGTCGGCGAACCTGATGGTCTCGCTCTGCCAGACCCGGGCGCTCTCCCCGGAGGGCCGCTCCAAGTCCTTCCTGGCCTCCGCGGACGGGTACGGGCGGGGCGAGGGCGTCGGCGTGCTGGTGCTGATGCGGCTGGCCGACGCCGAGGCCGAGGGCCGGCCCGTGCTCGCGGTGGTGCGCGGCACCGCCGTCAACCACGACGGCGCCGCCTCCGGCCTGACCGTGCCCAACGGCCCCGCCCAGCAGGAGGTGATCCGGGCCGCCCTGGCGGACGCCCGGGTCGAGCCCGGCGAGATCGGCTACGTCGAGGCGCACGGCACCGGCACGGTACTCGGCGACCCGATCGAGGTCGGCGCGCTCGACGGGGTGCTCGGCAGGGCCGTCCGCGAACGCGGGCTGCCGCTGGCGATCGGCAGCGTCAAGTCCCGGATCGGGCACCTCGAGGCCGGGTCCGGCGCGGCCGCGCTGCTGAAGGCCGTGCTGATGCTCCAGCACGGCGAGATCCCGGCCGCCCGCTCCGCCGAGGACGGCGAGCTCAACCCGCACATCCCGTGGGAGCGGCTGCGGATCACCGTGCCCGACCGGAACCACCCGTGGCCGGACGAGCTGGACCGGCGGATCGTGGGTGTCAACTCCTTCGGCATGAGCGGCACCAACGGGCACGCCGTACTGGAGTCCTACCGGGGCCCGGAGACCGCTCCCGAGCCGACGGCCGACCCGCACCCGGAGCTGCTCACGCTCTCCGCCAAGGACCCGGTGGCGCTGTCCGAACTGGCGGACGCCGTGGTCCGGTACCTCAAGCAGGCCGACCCGGCCCGGCTGCCCTCGCTCTGCCACACCCTGCGTACCGGGCGGGCCGTGTTCGCCCACCGGATCGCCGTCACCGGCAGCGGCCCGGGGGAGCTGGCCGAGGCGCTGGCGGCGGCCGTGCGCGGCCCGGTCGCGGCGGTCGCCGGGCAGGGCCCGCACCGGCTGGTGCTGCGGCTGCCCGAGGACACCGCCGCCACCGCGGCCTGCCTGGCCGCCCTGGCCGGGGCGTTCCCCGCACTGGCGGACGCTTCGGCGACGGACCCGGCTGCCGCGCTGGCCGCCGCGCTCGGCGCGCTCGGCCCGGCGGTCGTCACCGCCCGCTGCACCGAGCCGGGCCCGGTGCGGCTGGAGTGGGACGCCGGCGGCACTGCGCACAGCACGGCGCTCACCGATCCGGCTGTCCAACTTCCCGGTCTGCTGGCCGAGTTGTTCACCGCCGGCGCGGAGCTGGCGCTGGCCGGGCTGCGCGCCCCGGGCGCCCGGCTGCTGGGCGACCTGCCCACCTACCCGTTCCAGCGCCGCCGCTACTGGGTGGAGGAGCCCGCCCTCGGCGGCGGCTCCGCCCCGGCCCCGGCCGAGGCGGGACCGGTGGCACCCGAGCCGGTGGACGCGGCGGCGGTGCAGGCGTACCTGCTGGCCCAGCTCGGCGCGGTGCTGGACGCGCCGGAGGCCCTGGACCCGGAGCGGTCCTTCCTGGACTCCGGCGGTGACTCCTTCATGTCCACGCTGTTCATCACCCGGGTCGAGGAGCACTACCGGGTCGGCCTCACCGCCGAGGAACTGCCGCTCGACCTGCCGCTCACCGAACTGCTCGGGCGGCTCGCCGAGGACATCGTGGCCGGGGCACGGGCGTGACCGCGTTCGTGCGCCCGCGCCGGGTGGAGGACGCCGAGCTGCGGCTGGTGGTCTTCCACCACGCCGGCGGCTCGGCGGCCGCCTACTTCCCGCTCACCCGGGAGCTGCCGGAGAACTGGGACGTGCTGCTGCTGGACCTGCCCGGCCGGGGCAAGCGGCACGACCGGGCGGCCCTCGGCACCGTCCCCGAACTGGTTGCCTCCAGCGTGTCGGACATCCTGCCGTGGACGGACGGGGCGCCGCTCGCGCTGTTCGGCCACAGCCTGGGGGCGGTGCTGGCGTACGAGACCGCCCGGGCGCTGGAGGCGGCCGGCGTCCGGCTGGGCTGGCTCGGGGTGTCCGGCCGGGTGGCGCCCTCCGAGGCGCCGCCGCTGGCGCTGCCGGGCCACGAGCTGTCCGACCCGGAGCTGATGACCCAGCTGACCAGGATGGGCGGGCTGCACCCGCGGATCGACGAACTGCCGGAGTTCCGCGACCGGTTCCTCCGGCTGGTGCGCACCGACCTGCGGGCGGTGGCCCGCTACCGGCCGAGCCCGGCGCGGATCCCGCTGGCCGCGCCGGTGACGGCGTTCGGCGGCGTGGACGACCCGTGGGCACCGCCCTCCGCGCTGGCCGGCTGGGCCGCCGAGACGAGGGGGGCATTCCAGTGCCGGACCTTCTCCGGCGGTCATTTCCACTTCCTCGGCCCGGCTTTCCCGGCGTTCACCGCCGAACTGGTCGAGGAGATCCGCCGGTCCGGCGCGCCCGCGGGCCGGACGGAACTCGCAAGCCGTTGAGACCAGGAGGCCCGCCATGACATCCGACCGTGCACCGGATATCCGCCCGCTGATGGCCGGATTCCCGACCGGGGTCACCGTGGTCACCACGACGACCGCGCTCGGCGAGCCCCGGGGGATGACCCTCACCTCGCTGTGCAGCGTCGCGCTGGACCCGCCGACCGTGCTGGTGTGCCTGCGGCGCGGCAGTCCGACCGTCGAGGCCGTGCGGGAGAGTGGCGGCTACGCCGTCAACCTGCTGCACAGCGAGGCCCGTTCGACGGCCGAGCTGTTCGCCTCCGGGGCGGCCGACCGCTGGGACCGGGTCGCCTGGTCCCTCGGGCCGGGCGCCCGGGGGCCGCACCTGGAGGAGTCCGCGCACACCATCGCCGACTGCGAGGTGGCCGACGTGCACGTCGTGGGCGACCACTGCGTGGTGTTCGCCCGGGTTCACGCGGTCACCCTCCTCCGTTTCCAGAAACCACTGCTGTACGGAATGCGTCGATACGGCAATTGGGCGGAGTCCGGCGAGGACAGCAATCTGCTCTACGACTACATTTCCTGAGGCCCCGAATGCCGCGAATTCACATGCGGCAATCTCGGAGGCGACCCCGGGCGGTACCGGAATGCAACATCGGTGAACGGGTGGGCGCGTTTTGGCCGGCGCCATTCCCAGCGCGATCCGTACCGCAGCAACCATGGGGGACCAGGTGACCAGTCAGCCCGTACTGCTCCATCACCGCCTGCACGACGCGCGGCGGGACGGAGGAACAGCGGCCACCCGGCCGTTCACGCTCGATTCGGTGTTCACCGGGGCGGCCCGTCGGTGCCCTGCGGCCGTGGCCGTACGGGAGGAGGCGGGCCGCCTCACGTATGCCCGGGCGAACGCCAGGTCGACCCAGCTGGCCTCCGCGCTGGTGCTCGGCGGCCTGCAGCTCGGTGACCCGGTGGTGGTGCACTGCGACGACCACCGGCAGTCCGTGGTCGGGCAGTTGGCGGTGCTGCGGGCCGGCGGGGTCTGCGTCCCGGTGCGGTCCGACCTGGCGCCGGCGGAAGTCGCGAGGACGGCCCTGGTGAGCGGCGCGCGGGTGGTGCTGTGCAGCACCTCGACCCGGTCGAGCTGGCCGGACCCGGGCCTGCTGATCACCCTGGACGAGCCCGGCACCTGGGAGCGGCTGGCGGAGGTTCGGATCGACCCGGCGCTGCCCCGGTCCGGCCCGATGGACGCCGCGTACCTGCTGGTGGACGAGGACGGCGGCCGACTGGTGGACCACCGCGCCTGGCAGTACGTGCTGGCGGCCCGGATGCAGCAGATCGGCCCGGCCCGGGGCCCGGTGGCGGTGCGTCAGGCCCCGGGCGGGCCGCGCACCCTGTCGGCCATGTGGTGGGCCTTCGCCTCCGGCGGCGCGCTGTGCGGCCGGGCCGGGGACGCGGCGGCGGTGCAGGCCCTCGGCGGCGCGGCCGGATCGGTGTTCAGCCCCGAGGAGTACGCGCGGTTGCTGACCGCGGCGGCCGACCGGCCGGTCGGGGCCGGGCCCGGGGCGGTGGTGCTGTTCGGCGGGCCCTGTCCGCCGGAGCTGGTGGAACGCCACTTCGCGGCCTACCGGGCCAGCCGGCTGCGGGGCGAGTTCGCCCCGGACGGGGGCGTGACGCCGTGGACGGCCCAGGAGCTGAGCCCGGGCGGGCCCGTCGAGGCGGCGGCCTCCGGCGTCGGCACCCCGGTGCCGAACGTGCACATCCAGGTGACCGAGCCGGGCGGCCGGGTGCTGCCGTCCGGCCGGGTCGGCGAGCTGTGCGCCACCGGGCCCGCCCTCCCGTTCGACCGGATCGGGCTCCCGGAGGCCGGTCCCGGGACCGAGGACTTCACCGGGTCCGGCCGGGCGTACCTGCACCGCTCGCCCTGGCTGGCCCGCTGGCGCGCGGACGGCACCCTCGAACTGGTCGGCGCACGCCCGGCCCGGGCCTGACGGCCGCCGCCGTCGCGCCCGGCCCGGGCCTGACGGCCGCCCCGTGTCCGAGGCCGGAAGGCCGGACGGGCAGGGGCGGCCCGGACGGCTGCCCCTGCCCAGCTCTGTGAGCCGCCGTCACTCGGCAGCCACCGGATCCCCGGTCGGCTCCGGAGCATCGGCCGGCTGCCCGGACTGCCGAGGCTCCGGCCGGATCACGGTGAGGGCCACCACCAGCCCGAGGACGGCCAGGCCGGCCGCGCCCAGGAAGGCCAGGTGGTACCCGTCGACCAGGGCCTGGGCGTGGGTGCCCCCGGCGTCGGCCGTCCGGTCCTTCGCCACCGAGGCCAGCACCGCGACGCCGAGGCCGGCGCCGAGCCGCTGGGTGGTGTTGATGACGCCCGAGACGGTGCCGGTCTCCTCGGGCGCGGCGGCCTTGACGCCCGGCATGGTGGAGCCGACGAAGCAGGCCGGCAGGCCCACCGCGAAGACCACCGCGGCCGGGAGGAACCGGGTCAGGTACGCGGCGTCGACCGGCAGGGTGCTCAGCATGAGCAGCGCCACCGTCATCAGCGCCATGCCGCCCGCCAGCACCCAGCGGGGCCCGACCTGCTTGAGCGCCACCGGGATCAGCATCCGGGAGACCGGGATGCTGATCAGGGCGATCGGCAGCACCGCCAGGCCGGACCGGGTCGCGCTGTAGCCGTGCACCTCCTGGAAGTACATCGCGACGAACACGAACACCGGCACGTGGGTGGCGCCGACGATGAAGTTCGCCGCCGCGGAGCCGCTGATGTTGCGCTCGCGGAAGATCCGGAAGGGCAGCAGCGGCTCGGCGACCCGCTGCTCGACCAGCAGGAACGCGGCGCCGAGCAGGACGGCCAGCACGGCCAGCGTCCACTGCAGGGCGCCGAGGCCGCCCTCGGTCGCGGCCGTCACCACGTACACCGCCAGCAGCAGGCAGCCGGTGCCGGTGACCAGGCCGGGCAGGTCGAGCCGGCGGCCGGCCTCCCGGGTGTCCACCTCGTCGACGGGGAGCAGCCGGTTGCTGAGCACCAGGCCGGCCACGCCGATCGGCAGGTTCAGCAGGAAGATCCACTCCCAGCCGAGGCCCTGGACGATGACGCCGCCGAGGGCGGTGCCGCCGGCCGCGCCGACCGCGCCCATCGCGCTCCACACGCCGAACGCCCGCCGGCTGGCCTCGGGTTCCGTGAACATCCGTGCGAGCAGGGCGAGTTCGGCCGGGATCAGGATCGCCGCGCCGAGCCCCTGCAGGGCCCGCGCGCCGATCAGCAGCCAGCCCGCGTGGGCGAGTCCGGCCAGTAGTGAGGCGCCGGTGAAGATGCCCAGGCCTGCCTGGAACATCCGTCGCGGGCCGAGCAGGTCGCTGGCCCGGCCCGCGCCGAGCTGGAAGCCGCCGAAGGAGACCTGGTAGGCCGTGCTGACCCAGACCAGGGCGACGATGCCGAGGCCGAGCTTGGCCCCGATCGTCGGTAGGGCCAGATTGATGATCGATACGTCCAGGAAGACGATCAGTTCGACGCCGGTGAGCAGCAACAGTGCCGCCCGCCGTCCCGCGAGTACTCCGCCGGCCATCGTGATCTCCTCCTCCCCTCGTTCGTGGGCGGGTGGTACCCGGCCGTTTACTGGAGTCTAGCTCTAGTGAACCGCTCTAGAAAAGTCCCGGTGACCGGAGAACTGGTGTTCAGGCCGCCGCGGCCAGGGTCCTGCGGCCCGCCCGGGCGCAGACCGTGGCCAGCGCGAGCATCGCGGCGACCATCAGCCAGCCGCCGCCGAAGCCCGCCGCACCGTCCGCGAGCCGGCCGAACACGATCGGTCCGACCGCGAACCCGGCGAAGAACCCCATCGACACCAGGCCGGAGGCGTGCCCCGTCAGGCCGAACCCCCTGCCCCGGGTCACCGCGACCATCGCGACCGCGTTGGCCGCCGCGGCCGCCGTGCCGAGCCCCAGGGTCCCCACCCAGGCCAGCCAACTGCCGTGCGTGGAGGCCGGGATGAGGGCGCTGCAGACCGCCGCCGTGCCCGCGATGGCGAGCAGGGCGTCGGAGATGTCGGCCAGTCGGGTGCTGATCCGGCTCCACATCAGCCGGACGGCGATCCCGGCCAGGCCGATCGCCGAGATCAGCGCGCCCGCCTCGGTGGAGCTCATCCCCAGTCGCTGGTGGGCGTACAGCGGCAGGTAGGTGTTGAGCGGGGAGAGCCCGCAGCCGATCAGCAGTGCGTAGGCCATCAACCAGCGGGTGGGGGCGTTCGGCGGCTGGGGCAGGCCGAAGCGCGTCGGCCCGGCGGGCGCCGGGTCCCGGGGGAGCGCCGTGCGTGCCACCAGCGCCGTCAGCAGGGCCACCGGGACCACCACGAGGACGGCGACCCGCCAGGAGGCGGCACCGGCCAGTGCCGGGAAGACGAGCCCGGCGCCCATGGCCGCCAGCGGTATGCCGGACTGCTTCGCGCCTATCGCCAGCGCGCGCCGCTCGGGCGGGAGATGGGCGGCGATCAGCTTGTTGGTCGAGGGGTTGGCCAGCGCCTGGGGCAGGCCCGCGAGACAGAGGGCGACCAGCAGCAGCGCGTACGAGGGGCTGGCCGCCAGCAGGGCGAAGTCGGCGCCGATCACGGCGAGCAGGGCGAGGAACACCCGCCGGCCGCCGAGCAGGTCGGTGAGGTGCCCGGCGTAGAGGGACATCACGGTGGCGGTGCCGAACGCCGCGGCGGGCAGCAGGCCCAGTCCGGAGCGGGTGATCCCGAGGTCGTCGACGATGAACGGGCCCAGCGAGCCGATGGTGTAGAGCACCAGCATGGACAGACCCATCCCGGTGGTGAGCGCGGGGACGAGCGTCCTGGGTGTCGTCACGGGCTGTTCGTGCTTGGCGCGAGTGGTATTGAGGGGCATGAGCTTGCGTCCTCCTGTGCGCTGGGTATGATTCTAGTGGCACACTCTAGAGTTGTACTATAAAAAAGTGAGCAGTGATCCCCATGGCAAAGACCGACGGCCGCCGGCTGCGCTCCCAGGCGACCCGGCGCAGAATGCTCGACGCGGCGATGAAGCTCTTCGTCGAGCGCGGATACGGCCTCACGACGATCGACTCGATCGCCCAGGAAGCCGGCGTCGCGGTGCAGACGATGTACTTCTCGTTCGGGAACAAGGAGAAGATCCTCAAGGAGCTGATCGACCTCCACGTCGCCGGTGACGAGGAGCCGGTGCCCACCCTGGAACGGCCGCCGGTCGTCGACGCCCTGTCCAAGGAGGACCCGCACCAGCAACTGCGGGCCCTCGCCGCCATCACCCGGGTCATCAACGAGCGGGTCGCCCCGCTGCTCGAAGTGCTGCGCAACGCGGTCATCTCCAGCGGCGACGGTGCCGAGCTGTGGGAGACCAACAAGCAGCAACGTCGAACCGTCCAACGGCACTTCGTGGACGCGCTGATCGCCAAGGGAGCCCTCGTCGAGGGCCTCGACGCGGACCACGCGGTCGACGTCTGCTACGGAGTGCTCGGCCCCGAGATGTACCACCTGTTCGTCACCGAGCGCGGCTGGACCCCACAGGAATGGGAGGACTGGGCGGCCAACGCCCTGTGCTGCCACCTCCTGGGGCGGTGCTGAGCCGCGGCCTCCCCCGTCGCCGCGACGCGGCGGCATCGTCCACGACGACCCGAGGAAGCCATGTCGACAACCATCCGGGCCCGCACCGGAACCGACGGCGAACCCGCCCCGGTCACCGGCCGTCTGGCCTCGCTCGCCAGGACCCTGGTCAACCGCCGGGGCATCGCCATGCTGCTGGTCGCCCTGGTCGCCGTCGCGGCGGCGGTGATCGGAGCCGACGCCGAGAGCAAGCTCTCCAGCGGCGGCTACACGCCCACCAGCGCCGAGTCCCTGCAGGCCGACCGGCTGCTCGCCGACCGGTTCCACGCGGGCGCGCCCAACCTGGTGCTGGTCGCCACCGCCGACGGCGACCTGGACTCCGCCGCCGAGGCCGGCCGCAGCCTCACCGAGAAGGTCGCCACCACCCCGGACGTGGTGTACGCCCAGTCCTACTGGACCACCGGTGACCCGACCCTGCGCTCGCCCGACGGCCGTACCGGCCTCGTCCTGGTCAGGCTCGGCGGGGACGAGAACCACGCCGAGCACCTCGCCAAGGACCTGGTCCCGACCCTGGTCGGACGGCACGGCCCGCTGGACGTCAAGGCCACCGGCACGGCCCAGGTCAACGCCGAGGCCAACGAGCAGAGCGCCAAGGACCTCACCGGCGCCGAACTGATCGCCGCGCCGATCACTCTGCTGATCCTGCTCGCCACCTTCGGTTCGCTGGTCGCCGCCGCCCTGCCCGCCGTGCTCGGCGTGGTCTCCGTGCTCGGCACCTACGCCGTGCTGCGGCTGCTCGCCAGCGTGACCTCGGTGTCGGTGTTCTCGCTCAACATCACCACCGCGCTGGGCTTCGGCCTCGCCGTGGACTACAGCCTGTTCGTGGTCACCCGGTACCGCGAGGAGCTCGGGGCCGGGCGCGGCACCACCGAGGCGATCGCCGCCTCGCTGCGCAGCGCCGGACGGACCGTGCTGTTCTCCGCGCTCACCGTGGTGCTGTCGCTGGCCGCCCTGCTGGTCTTCCCGATCTACTTCCTGCGCTCGCTCGCCTACGCGGGCATCGTCGTGGTGGTCCTCGCGGCGGCGAGCTCGCTGCTGGTGCTGCCGCCGCTGCTGGCCCTGATCGGCCACCGGATCGACCGCTGGGACGTGTTCGCCCCGCTGCGCCGCCGCCTGCCCGGCGCCCGCAGCGGTGGTAAGGGCGGCGTGTGGCACCGGCTCGCGGTCACCGTGATGCGCCGCCCGGCGTTGATCGGCGGCACCGTCGCGGTGGTGCTGCTCGCGCTCGCCCTGCCGTTCGTCCAGGCCCGGTTCGCGCTGATGGACGACCGGGTGCTGCCGCGTGGCAGCGCCTCCCAGGTCGCCTCCGACACCATCCGCAGCGAGTTCCACGGGGCGCAGACCTCCCCGGTGGTCGTCGTGCTGCCCGACACCGACCCGGGCAACGGCCAACTCGCGGACTACGCCCAGCGGTTGTCCGCCCTGCCGGGCACCGTCCGGGTGGACGCCGCCACCGGCACCTACGCTCAGGGCGCCCTGGCCGCCCCGCCCGGGCCGGGGTCCGCCGCCTTCTCCGGCAGTGGCGGCACCTGGTTGTCGGTGGTCTCCGACCGCGAGGCGAGCTCGGCGGAGGGCGAGAGCTACGCCAAGGCCGTCCGCGCGGTGCACGCCCCCGGCCGGGCCCTGGTCGGCGGCGACGCCGCGACCCAGGTGGACACCAAGTCCAGCCTGTCCGGCCGCCTCCCGTGGGCGGCCGCGATCATCGCGGTCAGCATGCTGCTGCTGCTGTTCCTGTTCTCCGGCAGCGTGGTGATCCCGTTCCAGCAGCTGCTGCTGAACATGCTCAGCCTCACCGCGTCCTTCGGGGCCATGGTGTACGTCTTCCAGGACGGCCATCTCAAGTGGCTGGTCGGCGACTTCGTGCACACCGGCCAACTGGAGGTGACGGTGCCGATCCTGATGTTCTGCGTCGCGTTCGGCCTGTCGATGGACTACAGCGTCTTCCTGCTCTCCCGGATCCGCGAGGAGTACCTGGCCACCGGGGACAACACCCGCGCGGTCGCCTTCGGGATGGAGCGCACCGGCAGGCTGATCACCGCCGCGGCGCTGATCGTCGCGACGGTGCTGGGCGCGCTGGCCACCTCCGGACTGTCGATCCTGAAACTGCTCGGCGCGGGCCTCGCGCTGGCCGTCCTGGTCGACGCCACGCTGGTCCGCGGCCTGCTGGTGCCGGCCGCGATGCGGCTGCTCGGCCGGGCCAACTGGTGGGCGCCGGCGCCGTTGAAGCGGCTGCACGCCCGGATCGGCCTGACCGAGGACTGAGCGCACGCCGAACGGCCGGACCGCCTCGGCGGTCCGGCCGTTCACCGGTTCCGGCACCGGCCGGAGGTGCCGCGGGGGGCCGGTCGGAGTCTCTCCATCGCTGACCATCCATCACTAGGCGTTTTCCAGGCCAAGTTGAAGGGAAAACGGGGGTTCCACGCGACTCCTGGATTGCTTGGCTGAGGCGCCGCCCCCGGATGTCCGCCGACCCCGTCGCGGCGTGGGCCGCGCGGCCGCGCACCGTCCAGAGGATGTGCAGACCGGCTTCAGTCGCGCTGATGCAGACTCCGAGGCGTCAGCAGCACTGCCACCGGGGGGAGTCGGAGAGTGGACGGCACGACCGGCGGCTCGCAGCCGCCGCGCTTCCTGATCGCGGCCGTCGGCAAACGCCCGGCCTTCCAGCGGACCGTCGCCGCCGCGCTCGGCGACCTGGTCGAGGGCTCGGAGCGGACCCTCACCACCGCGGCCCTGCCGGTCGGGCGCAGCTCCTGGCCCGAGCCGTACCACCGGGCCCTGGACCGCTCCCGCCGCTTCCTCGACCGCGCCCTCCCGAGGGCCTGGGTCGCCCTGGTGCTCGCCGAGACCGTGGCCGAGGCCGCGCAGCTGATCGGCGAACAGGCCGGCGAGGACCCGGCCATGCTCGCCCTGCTGCTGGTGGACGCCGCCGCCGCGGGCCTGCCGGTCGGGCCGCTGGACACCGCCTTCGCCGACGAACTCGCAGCGATGTGCGAGGAGTTGCCGGCGAACGTGGCCTGCGAACCCTCCGCGTACACCGTGCACGTGTACGAGGACGCGCCCGCCCCGCGCGCCCGGATCGCCCAGCCGTACACCAGCCGGCGGCTGCCCGACCAGCTCTGGGTGCTGGCCGCCGACGTGCTCTGCGCCTTCACCGACGTGATCCAGCTCCGGCACACCGGGGGAGCGCTGCGCGCCTCCGCCCGGACGGCTCCGCCCGCGCTGGCCGGCGCCCTCGCCGACTTCCTGGACGCCCGGGCCGGCGACCGCTGGGGCCTGCACTACTACACCGGCTCGGTGGTCTCCGGCCTGATCGCCGCGCTCGACGAGCGCGCCGCCCGGGCGGGCAACCCGGTGCTGCGCGGGCCGAGCGAGCACAGCCTGGCCTGCGGCGCGCTGGCCCGCTGGCAGCTCGATGCGGCGCCCGCACTGGTCGTGGTCACCAGCGGCATGGTCGACGAGTTCCGCGGCACCCTCGCCAACCTGCGCGAGGCCCGGGCCCGGGGCTTCCTGCTGTGCGCCGACTCGCGGGAGCGGAGCTGGTTCCCGTTCCAGGGCACCGTGCACTCCGCCGAGGACTCCCGCGAGGTGCTGCGGGCCCGCCGGATCCCGTACGTCCACCTCGACGACCCGGCCCGGCTCGACGCGGACCTGGCCACCGCCTTCGCCCTGTACGACGAGGACCGGGGCCCGGTCGTGCTGCTCGCCACCGCCGAGGTGCTGGAGGCCGCCGGCCCCGTGAGCGCCCCGCCGCCGCCCGCCCCCGCCCCGCGCGCCACCGTGGCCGAGGACGCCCTGGCCCCCGTGCTGGAGCTGCTCAACCACGGCCCCGAGCGGGTGCTCTGGCAGCTCGGCCCGCTCTCCGGCCCGGAACGCGACCTGGTCCACGAGATCGCCGCGGCCGCCGGCATCGGCCTGGCCGACTCGCTCACCCGCCCCGGCAGCGTCTCCCGCTACCGGGACGGCGCGGTCGTCCCCGAGTACCTCGGCACCCTCGGCCTGTACGGCTTCTCCGAGCGGGTGCACGCCTTCCTGCACCACGAGGGCCGGCTGCGGCCCCGCTCCGACCAGTGCCTGTTCTTCGTCAACAGCCGGATCGCCGAGGCCGCCACCCCGTTCTCGCCCCGGGCCCTGGACCGCTCGCTGCGGATCGTCCAGGTCACCCGGGAGGCCGCGCACCTCGCCCCGTTCGCCGACCATCCGGTGCGGGCCGAGGCCGGCGCGTTCCTGAGCGCGGTCCGGGCCCGGCTGGACGTGCCGCCCGCGCTGCTCGAGGCCCGCCGCCGCGCGCTGGCCGAGACGGCCGACAGCGCCTCCGACGTGGTCCACGGCGTGCCGGTGCAGCCGATCAGCCTCAACTACTTCGGCAGCCGGCTCGGCGACGTCCTCGAGGACCTGATCCTCCACCACGGGTACGGCTACACCGGCGTGTACGACGTCGGCCGGGGCGGGCTCTCCGCGATCCGCAACCTGCCGCGCACCGGCCCCGGCTTCTCCGGCTGGTACGGCCGCGCCCTGATGGGCGACGCCCTGCAGGCCGTCCCGAGCATCGCGCTCACCCGGCCGGGCAACACCCTCGCCTTCATCGGCGACGGCGCCAGCGCGCTCGTCCCGGACATCCTGCCCAGCCTGATCCAGCAGGTCTGCTTCAACGGGCACCGGCTGCGCGGCAACCTCAGCATCTTCACCCTGGTCGACGGCGGGCACTCGGTGATCCGCACCTACCGCGAGGGCCGCAGTGCGGCCGGCGCGGGCCGCCAGACCCAGGTGCTCCACCTGTTCGCCGAGGACGACGAACGGACCTTCGGCCCGCTCACCGTGGTCCGGCGCCGGCTCGACGACCTCGACCCCCGGACGCTCAAGGCGGACCTGCAACGCCGCTCCACCGTCAACCTGTTCGAGGTGCCGATCGCGCACAACAACGAGGGGGACGGCCTCAGCCTGCTCTCCTCCCTCGGCTGGCAGCGCGACACGCTCCCCGAACTCACCTTCGCCATGGCCCGCACCGGGCGCAGCACGGGAGGCACCCGATGAAGTTCGGCTTCCTCGCCCACCCGATCAGTGACGGCCACCGCCACCAGGTCCGCGGCCTCGACCTGTTCGGCCGACTGCTCGACGAGCACCGCGGGATCCCGCGCGAACCCGGGCCCCGCCACCACGTCCCGATCCCCGAGTTCACCCTGACCTCGGCCACCGGCGCCCGGTGCACCGGCGCGGTCCGCTACCTGCCGTACACGGCCGAGCAGATGCTCCGCCGGCCCGGCACCGCCCGGGACATGGTCGCCGCCGAGGCCGCCGAGCTCCGCGACGCCGGGGCGGAGCTGGTCGGCCTCGGCGGTGCCACCTCGATCGTCGGCGACCGGGGCCTGTGGACCGCCAAGGCCGTCGGTCTCCCGCTCACCAGCGGCAACTCCCTCACCACCTACGCCTCCCACCGGGCCGTGCTGGCCTGCGCCGAACGCCTGGGCCAGACCCCCGGCCGGGCCCGGATCGCCGTGGTCGGCTACCCGGGCTCGATCGGCCTGGCGATGGCCCGGCTGCTGCTCGCCGACGGCTACGAGCTGGACCTGGTCCGCCGCCCGAGCGCCCGCACCGACGAGGCGATGCTGCGCTACCTGGACCCGGCCGAGCGGAGCCGGGTCACCCTGTACGACGACCCGGCCGTGCTCTACGGCGCGCCCCGGATCTACGTGACCGCCTCCTCCGTCGGCGGCGTGCTGGACGCGGGCCGGCTGCACCCCGGCTCGGTGGTGGTGGACGTGGCCCTGCCGCGCGACGTCGCGGTGGAGCCCGCCGAGCGCCAGGAGGTCCTGGTCATCGACGGCGGCCTGGTCAGCGCCACCGACGCCGTCCGGCTCGGGGACGGCACCCTGCCCGCCCCCGCCCAGCAGCTCAACGGCTGCCTCGCCGAGACCATCGTGCTCGCCCTGGAGGGCCGCGCCGAGGCGTGGTCGCTCGGCCGCGAACTCGACCTGGACCGGATCCGCACCATCGGCGAACTCGCCACCGGGCACGGCTTCCTGCCCACGCCGCTGGCCGCGTTCGGCCGGCTGGTCCCGGACGAGCGGCTCGACCGGCTGGCCCGCCACTACCCGTCCGGCCGCCCCCCGCGCGGGAACCGCACCCAGGAGACGGTGCGCCGCTTCCGCACCCACATCAACCCGCCGATGGGGCGTCTGTTCGCCGCCCACGGCATGGACCGGGTCTTCACCCGCGCCGAGGGCTGCACCCTGACCACCGAGGACGGCACCTCGTACCTCGACTTCGTCGCCGGCTACGGCTGCCTCAACCTCGGCCACAACCACCCGGCCGCCACCACGGCCCTGCGCGACTTCCTCGACCAGGGCGCCCCGACCTTCGTCCAGTACGTGTCGATGCCCGCGCACACCGCCGAACTCGCCGAGCGGCTCAGCGAGTTGGCCCCGCCCGGGCTCGAGCGGGTGTTCTTCTCCAACTCCGGCACCGAGGCCGTGGAAGCCGCTCTGAAGCTGGCCCGCGCCGCCACCGGCCGCACCCGGCTGGTGCACACCGAGAACAGCTACCACGGCAAGACCCTCGGCGCGCTCTCGGTCACCGGCCGCAAGGGCCACGGCGCCGCCTTCCACCCGCTGCTGCCGGACTGCGTGGCCGTCCCGTTCGGCGACACCGCCGCGCTGGCCGCCGCCATCGAGGGCGCGGCCGCCTTCATCGTCGAACCGGTGCAGGGCGAGGGCGGCGTGATTCTCCCCCCGCCCGGCTACCTCGCCGAGGCCCAGCGGCTGTGCCGGCGAGCCGGCGCGGCGTTCGTCCTCGACGAGATCCAGACCGGCCTCGGCCGCACCGGCGCGATGTTCGCCGCCGAGCACGACGACCTGCGGCCCGACATCCTGTGCGTCGCCAAGTCCCTCTCCGGCGGCCTGGTGCCGGTCGGCGCCACCTTGGCCCGTACCGAACTCTGGGACCAGGCGTACGGGTCCACCAGCAGGGCGATGCTGCACTCCTCGACCTTCGGCGGCGGCAACCTCGCCGCCGCGGTCGGCCTCGCCACGCTCGACACCCTGGTCGCCGAGGACCTCCCGGGGCGCGCCGCCAAGACCGGCGCCCACCTGCGGGACGGGCTGCGCGAGGCGTGCGCCCCGTACGGCTTCGTCAAGGAGGTCCGCGGGATCGGCCTGATGAACGCCATCGAGTTCGACGGCGACTTCACCGGCGCCGCCCAGGCCCTCGCCGACGAGGCCCTGGCCCGGCTTCCCGGAGACCTCCACGGCCTGGTCGACTGGCTCCCGGACGAGGTGCTCGGCGCCCTCCGGCGCGCCGGGAACGCCGTGGAGAACGCCCTCGGCGACCTGATGTGCCTGCGGTTCGTCTCCCAGCTCAGCCGGGAGCACCGCATCCTGGCCTTCGTCACGGCCAACAGCAACCGGACCCTGCGGATCCAGCCGCCGCTGGTCCTCGGCCTCGACCAGGCCGACCGGTTCACCGGCGCCGTCCGGGCCGTCTGCCAGGACTTCGCCCTGCACGCGGACCTGTCCGCGTGGCAGGCCGGCGATCCGTCCCACACCCCGACCAACGACCAGAGGTGGCCGCTGTGACCAACCAGACCGCTGCCGGCGAGGCCCTTCTCGCGCGGATGACCGACCTGCTGTGCGACCGACTCGGGCTGCTCCCCGAGGAGGTCACCTCCGACGCCCGGCTCCGCGAGGACCTCGGCATGGACTCCCTCGACCTGGTCGAGCTGGTCACCATCATGGAGGAGCACCTCGGCGGCACCGTCGACGACGAGGTCGCCCTCTCCCTCACCACCGTCGGCGAGGTGATCGCCCACGTCGTCGACGCGGAACGCCCCGGAGCGCTCGCATGACCGAGAGCGACCGGCGGGTGGTGGTCACCGGGCTCGGCCCGGTCACCGCGATCGGCGTCGGTGCCGACGACTTCCACGCCGCCCAGCTCAAGGGCCTCAGCGGCATCCGGACGATCACCCGGTTCGACGCCACCGACTTCCCGGTCCGGATCGCCGGCGAGGTCGACCTGCCCGAGGACCTCACCCTCCCGCCCCGCCAGGCCGTCAGCGCCGACCGCTGCACGCAACTCGCGGTCGCCGCCGCCACCCTGGCGCTGCGCGACGCCGAACTCGACCTCGCCGCCGAGGACCGCACCCGGATCGGCGCCGTGGTCGGCACCGGCATCGGCGGCGTCACCACCTGGGAGACCAACAGCGCCGCCATGCTCAAGGGGCCGCACCGGCTCGGCGCCCGCTTCATCCCGATGAGCATGGCCAACGCCCCGGCCAGTCGGCTCTGCGTGGACCTCGGGCTGCTCGGGCCGAGCAGTGCCGTCGTCACCGCCTGCGCCTCCGGGGCCGAGGCGCTGATCGTGGCGGCGCAGATGATCGCCTCCGGCGAGGCCGACGTGGTGCTGGCCGGGGGCACCGAGGCCCCCGTCAGCCCCATGATGGTCGGCGGGTTCGCCAAGATCCGCGCCCTGGCCACGCGCAACGACAGCCCCGAGCAGGCCAGCCGGCCGTTCAGCGCCGACCGCGAGGGCTTCGTCCTCGGCGAGGGCGCGGCCGTCCTGGTCCTCGAGTCGGCCGCCCACGCCGCCCGGCGCGGGGCCCGCGTCCTCGCCGAACTGCGGGGCTACGGCAGGACCTCCGACGCGCACCACGTCACCGCGCCCCACCCCGAGGGGGCGGGGGCCGCCAGGGCCCTCGAAGCGGCCCTGCGCTCGGCCCGGCTCGCCCCCGAGGACATCTCGCACATCAACGCCCACGGCACCGGCACCAGCTACAACGACTCCGCCGAGGCCCTCGCCCTGCACACCGCGCTCGGCCGGGCGGCCCCCCGGATCCCGGTCTCGGCCACCAAGTCGATGACCGGCCACTCCCTCGGCGCGGCCGGGGCGATCGAGGCGGTCGCCTCCGTGCAGGCCCTGGTCCACGGCGTGGTGCCGCCCACCCTCAACCTCGACCGGCCCGACCCGGCGATCGGCCTCGACGTGGTCGGCGACGTTCCGCGCGAACTCCCCGTCCGGGCCGTCCTGTCCAACTCCTTCGCCTTCGGCGGGCACAACGTGGTGCTCGCCTTCACCGCCCCCACCGCGGCCTGACCGCCGCCCCACGCGGTACGGGCCGGCCACCCGCCCCACCGGGGGCCGGCCGTACCCCTCCTCCTCGCAAGCCACGGACCTCTCCACAGTCACGGACCTCCTCACAGTCACGGACCTCTTCACGGTCATGGACGTCGACAGCAAGGGACAGCCTCATGGTCGGCACGGTCAGCAGATCCAAGCCGGTGACGAAACTCGACCGGGTGATCATCCGCTTCGCGGGTGACTCGGGTGACGGCATGCAGCTCACCGGGGACCGGTTCACCTCGGAGACGGCGGCGTTCGGCAACGACCTGTCCTCGCTGCCGAACTTCCCGGCGGAGATCCGGGCTCCCGCCGGGACGCTTCCGGGCGTCTCGTCCTTCCAACTGCACTTCGCGGACCACGACATCCTCACCCCCGGCGACGCGCCGGACGTGCTGGTGGCGATGAACCCGGCGGCGCTCAAGGCCAACCTGCCGGACCTGCCGAAGGGCGCCGAGATCATCGTCGACACCGACGAGTTCACCAAGCGCGCGCTGGCGAAGGTCGGCTACGACGAGGACCCGCTGGGCGACGGCTCGCTGGACGCGTACCGGCTGCACCCGGTGCCGCTGACCACGCTGACGCTGGAGGCGCTCAAGGACAGCGGGCTGGCGCGCAAGGACGCCGAGCGGGCGAAGAACATGTTCGCCCTGGGCCTGCTGTCCTGGATGTACCACCGGCCGTCGGGGGGTACGGAGTCCTTCCTGCGGCGGAAGTTCGCGAAGAAGCCGCAGATCGCGGAGGCGAACGTCGCGGCGTTCCGGGCGGGTTGGAACTTCGGCGAGACCACGGAGGACTTCGCCGTCCGCTACGAGGTGCCGCCGGCGCGGCTCGCCGCGGGCACCTACCGCAACATCTCCGGCAACCTCGCCCTGTCGCTCGGGCTGGTCGCGGCGGGGGAACGGTCGGGCCTGCCGGTGTTCCTCGGCTCCTACCCGATCACCCCGGCGTCCGACATCCTGCACGAGCTGTCCCGGCACAAGGACTTCGGCGTGCGGACCTTCCAGGCCGAGGACGAGATCGCCGGGATCGGCGCGGCCCTGGGCGCGGCCTTCGGCGGCGCGCTCGGGATCACCACCACCTCGGGCCCGGGCGTCGCGCTCAAGTCCGAGACGATCGGTCTGGCGGTCTCGCTGGAACTGCCGCTGCTGGTGGTGGACATCCAGCGCGGCGGCCCGTCCACCGGCCTGCCGACCAAGACCGAGCAGGCGGACCTGCTGCAGGCGATGTTCGGCCGCAACGGCGAGGCGCCGGTGCCGGTCGTCGCTCCGGCCACCCCGGCCGAGTGCTTCGAGGCGGCCCTGGAGGCGGCCCGGATCGCGCTCACCTACCGGACGCCGGTGTTCCTGCTCTCCGACGGGTACCTGGCGAACGGCTCGGAGCCGTGGAAGCTGCCAGAGATAGGTGAACTCCCCGACCTGCGCGTCGAGTTCGCCACCGAGCCGAACCGTCCCGACGGTTCCTTCTGGCCGTACCTGCGCGATCCCGCCACCCTGGCCCGCCCCTGGGCGGTGCCCGGCACTCCGGGCCTGGAGCACCGGATCGGCGGCATCGAGAAGCAGGACGGCACCGGCAACATCTCCTACGACCCGGCCAACCACGACTTCATGGTCCGCACCCGCCAGGCGAAGGTGGACGGTATCGAGGTCCCGGACGTGGAGGTGGACGACCCGACCGGCGACGCCCGACTGCTGGTGCTCGGCTGGGGCTCCACCTACGGGCCGATCACCGCCGCCGTGCGCCGGGTCCGTACGGCGGGCGGGGCCGTGGCGCAGGCGCACCTGCGGCACCTGAACCCCTTCCCGGCCAACCTCGGCGCGGTGCTGGCGCGGTACGAGCGGGTGATCGTGCCCGAGATGAACCTCGGGCAGCTCGCCCTGCTGCTGCGCGCCAGGTACCTGGTGGACGTGCAGTCCTGCAACCAGGTGCGCGGACTGCCGTTCAAGGTGGCGCAGTTGGCGGACGTGCTGTGGGCGGCGATCGGCGGCCTGGACGAGGAGGACCACCGATGAGCGAGCACCCGTTCCCGTCCTTGACGCTGGTGCCCAAGGCCGACGGGCCGCAGAGCGCCCGGGACTTCAAGACCGACCAGGAGGTGCGCTGGTGCCCGGGCTGCGGGGACTACGCGATCCTGGCCGCGGTGCAGTCCTTCATGCCGGAGCTCGGCATCAAGCGGGAGAACACCGTCTTCGTCTCCGGCATCGGCTGCTCCTCGCGCTTCCCGTACTACATGAACACCTACGGGGTGCACTCGATCCACGGCCGGGCGCCGGCGATCGCGACCGGGCTGGCCTCCTCCCGGCGGGACCTCAGCGTGTGGGTGGTGACCGGGGACGGCGACGCGCTCTCCATCGGCGGCAACCACCTGATCCACGCCCTGCGGCGCAACGTCAACCTCAAGATCCTGCTGTTCAACAACCGGATCTACGGCCTCACCAAGGGCCA
>NZ_JBVHYH010000019.1:0-120564 GCF_055569135.1 Kitasatospora sp. NPDC029367 | reverse complement strand
CCCCCCCCCCCCCCCCCCCCCCCCCCCCCCCCCCCCCCCCCCCCCCCCCCCCCCCCCCCCCCCCCCCCCCCCCCCCCCCCCCCCCCCCCCCCGGGACCGGACCCGGCCCGGCCACGTGCCGCCCCGAGCCCGTGGCCGGGCCGGGCCGTGACACCCCGCCACGGCACGACCCCGATCCTCCGCAGCACGACCGACCCCGGAATGGACCCCAGGACCCCCGATGGACGATGACCTCTTCGACCTCACCGCCCCGTGGGCGGAACAACTCAACGCCGACACCCGCGAGTTGGACGCGGCAGGCGAGTTCCCCCACGACAAGTGGAAGGCCCTGCGGGAGACCGGACTCCTGCGGGTGCACTTCGCGCCCGAGTTCGGCGGCGCCGGGCACAGCCTCACCCGGACGATGCGGGCCCTGGAGGGACTGGGCCACACCTCCCGGGACGCGGGCCTCTCCTTCTCCGCCTCGACCCAGATCGTATCCGTCGGCGTGCCCCTGCAACGGTTCGCGAGCCAGGAGTTGAAGGAGAGGTACCTGCCGCGGATCATGTCCGGTGAGCTGATCACCGCACACGCGATCACCGAGCGCTCCGGCGGCTCGGACGCGATGAACCTGGCCAGCGTCGCCCGCCGCGAAGGGGACCACTACGTGGTCAGCGGCGACAAGATGTTCATCACCAACGCCCCGGTCGCCGACCTGTTCCTGCTCTACGTCCGCACCGGCAAGCCCGGCCCCTTCGGCCTCACCACCCTGCTCGTCGAGGCCGGCACCCCCGGCCTGACCGTGGGCCCCGCGATGGACAAGATCGGCCTGCGCACCAGCCCGATCGGCACGCTCTCCTTCGACGAGCTGCGCGTGCCGGTCTCCCAGCGGGTCGGACAGGAGGGCGCCGGCTTCCGGGTCCTGGACTACGTGATGAAGCGCGAGGTGCTCTTCGGCTTCTCCATCACCCTGGGCGAGATGACCCGGCGGCTGGAGGAGACCATCGCCTTCGCCAAGGAGCGCTGCCAGTTCGGCCGGCCGATCGGCGCCTACCAGGGCGTCTCCCACAAGATCGCGGACATGAAGATCCGGGTGGAGACGGCCCGCAAGTGGCTCGTCGACACCGGCGCCAAGGTCGAGCGGAACGAGGACGCCGCGCTCGACCTCGCGGCCACCAAGACGGTGGTCTCCGAGGCCAACCTGCAGACCGCGCTGGACGCGGTGCAGATCCACGGTGGCCGTGGCGTGCTCACCGAGTACGGCGTCGAGCGCGACCTGCGCAACTCGATCGCCGGAACGATCTACTCCGGTACCTCCGAGATCCAGCGCAACCGGATCGCCATGCTGCTCGGACTCTGACCGACGGGAATCCCGACATGACCGACACACTGGACCACCTCACCCGCTCCACCGAGTTCCTCGACCACGAGAGCGACGCGGTGCAGGCCTTCGTCGACCACGCCGTCCGGGACCGTTCGGCGGACCGGCGCACCAACGCGATCGAGCTGTACTACGCGGTGCGAGACGGCGTCGACTACGAGGTCTACGGCGCCCCGCTCTCCCGGGAGGGCCTGCGCGCCTCCAACACCGCCACCACCAAGTCCGGGTTCTGCCTGCACAAGGCCGCGCTGTACGCGGCCACCGTGCGCGCCCTGGGCATCCCCTCCCGCCTCGTCTACGGCGACGTGCGCAACCACCTGGCCTCGCCCCGCCTGCTGTCCCACATCGGCGGCGACGTGTTCTTCCACTCGCTCGCCCAGGTGTACCTGGACGGCAAGTGGATCAAGGTCACCCCGGTGTTCAACAAGCTGCTCTGCAAGCTGTACGGCATGCGCGCCCTGGAGTTCGACGGCGTCAACGACAGCCTCCACCACCCCCACGACGGCGGCGGCGCGATGGAGTTCCTGACCGACCACGGCAGCTTCGACGACCTCCCGTACGAGTTCGTCATCGAGGCCATGCGCCGCAAGCACCCCAAGTTCCTCGACACCACGGGCACCGGCACCGTCCGCGGCGGCCGCCTCGCCGAAGAGTCCACCCTCACCCGGTAGGAGAAGACCCCCATGACCAGCACCCCGCCGCCCGTCGACGGATGGGACGCCTCGACCCGGATCGGCGTCGTCGTACCGCACGCCGACGTCGGCCCGGAGGCCGAACTGCAGGCCGTGGCCCCCGCGTCCGTCTCCGTCCACGGATCGCGCGTGCACTTCGCCGCCATGCGCGCGGGCGGCGAGATGGACGAGAAGATCCCGTACGACCCGATCCTCTCCTTCGTCCAGGCCCCGTACCTGGACGAGGCCGTGGAACTGCTCGCGGCCTCCCCGCTGCACGCCCTGACGCTCGGGTTCACCTCCTCCAGTTACGCGTTGAAGGCCCAGGGCGAACGGGAGTTGTACGAGCGGCTGCTGCCCGTCACCCGGGGGCTGCCGATCACCGGCACGACCAAGGCCGCCCGGGCCGCCTTCGACGCCCTGGGCGCCCGCCGGATCGCGCTGGTGAACCCGCCGTGGTTCACCGACTCCCTCTCCGGCCAAGGGGCCGACTACTTCCGCGAGTTCGGCTACGAGGTGGTCCACCACGGCCCCTGCGGTCTGCCGTCGAACCAGAAGGCCATCACGCCGGAGAACCTGTCGGCCTGGATCCGCAGCACGGTGGCGGAGCACCGGCCGGACGCCGTCCTGGTGGCCGGCAACGGCATCCGGGCGGTGGGCACCATCAAGCCGCTGGAGGAGGAGCTCGGGTTCAACGTCGTCACCGCGAACCAGGTCATCCTCTGGCACGCCCTCCACCTGGCCGGTGCCGCCGGGACCGCCCGGGAGATCACCGACTACGGACAGCTGTTCGCCACGACCCCGAAGGACGGTCACTCGTGAGCCTGTTGGACGCACAGGCCTACGAGGCCGTCTTCGGGACGCCGGAGGGCGACACCTACCGCATCCCGCTGGTCTGCTGGCGGGAGGACGGCGACCACCTGTTCGGCGTGGTCCTGGTCAAGGGGCACCTGCGGCGCACGGACCAGCTGTCGGACTTCCTGCGGTACGACCGCCGGAACGGCTCGCGGGGCGACGAGGCGCCCGCGACGACCTTCGAACCGGCGACGGCGGACGGCCGGGTGGACGACTCCTACGTGCCCGCCATTCGGTGACGCCGGCCATTCGGTGCCGCCCTCAGGTGACGTCCGCCCTTGGATGACGTCCGCCTTTCGGTGAAGCCCGCCTTTCGGTGACGTTCGCAGTCCGGTGCCGGCCGTCCGATGACCGGCGGCACCCGCGGAGGGGTGCGGTCCCTTGTGAAGTCCCCGTGAGATAGCGGGAACCGGCCCTCCGCTTTTCCCGGCCGCAGTGCCGGTGTTCGACTCGCTTATCGCAATTCGCTATTCGGCCAATGCCTATTCGCCGCCGATCGGAATGGATCCTCCTGCCGCCCGTCGGGCCGCCGCGCACCCGGCGGTCTTCCCGGGCGGTCCGGATCCACCGCACCCCGGGCCTCGCTGCCCCGGGGTGCGGTGCCGTACTCGGCCCTACCCGCACCCGCCGAGGACCGACGCGTCCCGGCCCCGGATCCGGCCACGCTTCCGTCACGTCTCCGCCACGCTCCGACCACGCTTCCACCACGCCCCGGATCCCGGTGGCGCGGAGGGGATCACCGCAGGTCGAGCCAGGTGAACACGAGTTCGACGATGCGTCAGGGAGCTACCGGGACCGGGGTATGCTTGCCGCGTCGTCACGGGAGCTGGTGCACGAACGATCCGGAGGGGCCATGCAGCTCACACGAAGTCTCTTGGGCACCCGACGGTCCGCGGCCGCACTCGTCGCGCGGTACCGGCGCACGCCGCAGTGCTGAGGCAGGCCCGCGCGGAACAGACCCGCTCCGCCCTGATCGACGCCGCCGCCGGACAGTTCGCCCAGCACGGCTACGCCGGCGCCACCCTGGCGCGGATCAGTCAGTCCGCCGGGGTCACCTCGGGCGCGCTGACCTTCCACTTCCTGACCAAGGAGGACCTCGCCCGGGAGGTGCTCAGGGTGGGGGCGGCCGCGACCGCCTCGGCCCTGGACGAGGTTCAGCAGCTCACCACGCCCGGGCTGGCCGGGGTCAGCCGGCTCACCCAGCTGCTGGCGGCCTTCCTCCAGCAGGACGTCCGGGCCCACGCGGCGATGCGGCTCGCGCACGAGTGCCCCGGCTCGCAGGGCGCCTGGGAAGAGGCCTGGCGGCCCGCCCTGCTGCACGCGCTGGAGCTGGCCCGGGCGGGCGGCACCACCGACGCGGAGCTCGCCGACATCGAACTGCTGGTCGCCTACCTGCTGGCCGGCGCCGAGGCGCAGCTGCGCTCCGGCCGCCCGGTCAGCGTCGTGGAGCACGAGCTCGGCCGGCTGTGGCGGCGGGCCGGGGCGGGCTTCGGTGCCCGGCCGGAGGGCGGCTCCGACCCCTGCGAGCACGACCGGACGCCCGCCCCGCCGCGGTTGCGCGGCCCGTCCCGGGGTGACACCGCCCGCAACGACGGGTGACCGGACGGTAGACGTACGGCGACCGCGGTGACACCTGGTGGCATGCCCCTGACCTGCGGGACCGGTGTCCCGCAGGTTGTGCCGTTCCTTGACCCGCGGGGCTGATTCCATTTTCCGGCGCGGACCGCGGACCCCGGCCGCCCGCTCCCCGGGCCGGATGCGGGTGATTCGCGCCAGGGCTTTGTATCGAGTTGGCGAAGTGGCGACCGGAACCCCTTTCTCCGAGAAAAAAATAGTGCTCATTCTTTAGTGTGGGTGGATCTGTGTGAAAGCCGCAGCCGCAACACGGGAGGGGTAGCTATGAGGGGATGGGACTCCGTCACCCAGTTCACGGACCAGCTGTTCGGCCACTTGCGCCGAGCTGACCAGCGCAAGTGGGCTCACACCTACGTCAACGGCCTCCTCAGCACGCCCGGGAAGAAGTCCATCCGCCGACTGGCGGCCGTGTCGAGCGACTCCCCGACGGCTTCGCAGGCCCTGCACCAGTTCGTCAACGAGAGCCCCTGGGAGTGGGATCCGGTCTGCGACCAGCTCCGGCGGTGGGTCGAGGACCGGGCCCGGCCCAGGGCCTGGACGATCGCGCCCGTCGTGCTGCCCAAACGCGGTGAGAAGTCCTGCGGGGTGCACCGGCGCTTCATCCCGCACACCGGACGGACCGTCAACTGTCAGATCGGCACCGCCGTCTTCATGTCGACGGAGGCGGGGGAGTTCCCCGTGGGCTGGTGCCTGTTCCTGCCGGAGCCGTGGGCCGCCCAGGGCCCGCTCCGCGAGCAGGCCCGGATCCCGCACACCGCCACCGCCTCGTGCGAGGGCCAACTCCTCAACCTGATCGACCAGATGGCGCGGACCTCACAGTACGACCCGGTCCCGGTGGTGGTCGACCTGCACGGCTACCTGGACTCGCGCCGGCTCGTCGAGGGCCTGAGCCGGCGCGGGCTGGACTACGCGATCGCGATCCCGGACAGCTTCCCGCTGGCCCCGCTGGAGCAGCAGGCCCCCGGCTCCCGCCGGCCGGTGGCCGCGGCGGCCCGGGCGGTGAGCGAGCGGTGCCCCGAGGTGCGCTCCGAGGCCTGGAGGACGGGCTCAGCGCCCGTGCGCGACGGTCTGGTGCAGGTTCCCGGTGTCGTCACGGCCGACCAGAGACCTCAGCCGTTCCGGCTGTTCACCCAACCCGACGAGGACGCGACGGGGGCGGGGCAGCTCTGGCTCACCAGCATGGTGCACCGGCCGGTCGACGAGCTGCTGGAGTACGCGGAGCGGCACGCCGCGACCGGGGAGACCGTCGAGCTGCTCGAACGGCGGTTCGGCCTGCGGGACTTCGAGGGCCGCTCGTTCCCGGGCTGGCACCACCACATGGCCCTGGTGTCGGCCGCCTTCACCTACAGCCGCCTGGCGGCCGATCTCGGCATGCGGGCCCTCCGCCCCGGTCCGGGCGCCGGAAGTGACGGTCTGGCGAGGCCGCCGCTCGTGCCCTGCTCCCGGTGGGTCCGGGAAGCCTCGCTGGGATATCCCGTAGCGGTCTGAGCCGTCGCTTCGGGCGTGCCGCCGCCCCCTCCCGGCGCGCCCGAAGCGCCCGGCGCCAGTTCGGGGTTGCCCCAATTGTCCTGCCGGCATGAGCTGATGAGCGTGGGTCAGGCGAAGTTCTTCACCGCCGGCGATTGACAGCAAGATGTATGTTCATGCAAGCTCTACCTGTCCGCCTGAGGTTCTCACGGGCAAAAACAACATGTACATACAAGCAACTACCTGGGGACTCCATGCCTGATCCCACGGCACCCACCGTCGACGCCGCGAACGCGGCCTGAGCGGGGGAGCAGCGTTGCGTTATTCCGAAATCTCCGAGAGCGAACTGACCGAGTACGCCCGCGAGGCGGTACGGATCAGCCGCGAGCACGTCGCCAAGGGCGGCATCCCGTTCTCCGGTGTGGTGATCAACAGTGGCCGGATCCTCGGCACCGGTGTCAACCGGGTGCGTGAGGACAACGACCCCACCGCGCACGCCGAGGTCACCGCACTGCGGGCGGCCGCCGCCAAGTACGGACTGCACGCCACCGCCGGATCCACCCTGATCGCCTCCGGCGAGCCCTGCGCCCTGTGCTACATGGCGTCGCTGTATTTCAGCGTCAGCCACATCGTCAACGTGGTCGACCGCAAGACGGCCGCGCGGTACGGCTTCGACTACACCAGCTCGTACTCGATCTTCGCCGAGGACCCGGAGACCTGGCCGATCAAGGTCACCTCGATCCAGATCCCGGAAGCCACGGCGCCGTTCGAGGACTTCCTCACCATGGAGCGGGGGCGGCCATGAGCGGAACGGCAACCGGCAGGATCGGCATCAAGGTCTGGTCGGACTACGTCTGTCCGTTCTGCATGCTGGCCGAGGGCCCGCTGCACGAGGCCACCCGCGACCTCGACGTCGACATCGAGTGGATGCCGTTCGAGCTGCGGCCCCACCCCACCCCGACGCTGCGCCCGGAGGACGACTACCTGCCGGCGATCTGGGCCCGCGCCGTCTACCCGATGGCCCGCCGGCTCGGCGTGGACATCACCCTGCCGACGGTCTCGCCGCAGCCCTACACCCGGCTGGCCTTCGAGGGCTACCAGTACGCGGCCGAGCACGGCCGGGCCGCGGAGTACACCCCGCGGGTGCTGCGGGCCTTCTTCCAGGAGAACCGGGACATCGGCGAGGTGGCCGTCCTCGCCGACATCGCCTCCGAACTCGGCCTGGACGGTGCCGACTTCGCCGAGGCGCTGACGGCCGGCCGGTACACCGAGGCGCACCGGGCGGCGCTGCGGCACGCGGAGGCCAACCGGGTCTCGGTCGCGCCCACCATCATCGTCGACGGACGCCACCGCATCGAGGGCGTGCCCTCCGTCGCCCAGATCCGCAAGGCCGTGCTCGACGCCCAGGCCGAGCAGGAGGCCCTCGGGGACGCCGCCCCCGCCTGCGGGATCGACGGCTGCTGAACCGGCCCTGACGCCGGGTCGGTGACTGACACCGGGGCTGCGACTGACACCGGTCCGTGCCCGACGCCCCGCTTCCGGCCTCCCGCCACGTTCTTCTCTCGCTCTCCCTCCCGTTCTTCTCCCGTTCTCTCTGCCCCACCCCTCCCCCCAACGCCGACCTCCCAAGAACGAAAGGACCAGCCATGCAGTGGTTCTACCTCGCGATCGCGGACATCTTCGAGATCGCCGTCGCCATCGCGGCCGGCAAGGCCGAAGGCTTCAAGAACCGCACGTGGACCGCCGTGACCCTGATCACCGGCGCCCTCGGCACCTTCTTCCTCAGCAAGGCACTGCTGACCTTCGACGTCGGTGTCGGCTACGCGATCTGGACCTCGGTCGCCGGCGTCGGCATCACCCTCCTCGGCGCCCTGCTCTTCGGCCAGCGCCTGAACTGGCGCAAGGCCGTCGGCATCGCCGTCATCATCGCCGGCGTCGTCGGCCTCCAGCTCAGCGGCGCTGCCTGATCCTCCCGCCCCCACCCGGCTCAACCTCCCGAAAGGACCCGTGCACATGTCCGACACCGGCCGCACCTCAGCCAACCCGTGGATCATGCTCCTGCTCGCCGGCGGCTTCGAAGTCGGCTACGCGCTGGCCGTCGGTGGAAGCCACGGCTTCACCCGACTGACCTGGTCGCTGGTCGCCGTCGTCTTCTTCCTCCTGACGCTCTGGGCCCTGAGCGCCGCACTGCGCACCATCGACGTCAGCATCGGCTACGCCGTCTGGGCCGGCATCGGGTCGGTCGGCGCGGCCTTGCTGGGGCCCGTCGTCTTCGACGAGAGCCTCACCCCCGTCAAGGCCGTGTGGCTGGCCGTGATCATCGCCGGCGTGGTCTGGCTCAAGCTCGCGGACCGGCCGCAGAAGTCCGCCGAGACCGCCGCCGCGCCGCGTGAGGTCCAGACCGCGGACGCCTGACGGGCGCGCCGCCCCGGTGCGGGAAGCCGCCGCGCCGCTCGTGAGGCGCACCACAGCCCCGGTCCCGACCGGGTGGGTGCGGAGCGGCCGGGGTGTGGTGGAGGGCCTCCTGGTGCCCGGTCGGATGTCGGAATCCGATCGGGAAGCCAGGAGGCCCTCCACGCGTTCCTCGGAGCGACCGCAAAGAGGCCTCCGCCGGGTCAACTGCCCGGCGGAGGCCTGTTCATGAACGGTTCGGGCGGTAACGCCTCCCGCGTGCGGGCGCGATCAGGCCCGTCGTCGGCTGACCCGTACGGCCCCCGCGCCGGCGGCGAGGAACGCGGCGGCCAGGCCGAGGAGGACCGGTGTCTTCGGGGCGCCGGTCTGGGCCAGTTCGCCGTGGTGGTGGTGTCCGGGCGCCACCTCGTGACCGTGCCCGCTGGGGTGGGTCGGCCTGTGCGGCGGACGCGCGCCCACCTCCTCCGCGACGAACTTGATCTTGTTCAGGTTGTACGCGGACTGGTGGTTGGCCTGACTCTGCTGGTTGGAGAGGTTGTTGGCCTGCGAGGCTGACTGGTTGTTGAGCGCGGAGTTCTGGGCACTGTTCTGCGCGGAGTTGTTCGAGTTGCTGGTGGCGCTGTTGTTGGCGCTGTTGTTCAGATTGTTGGCCACGGTGTTCTGCACGACGACCGTCACGGCGACGTGCTGGTCCTGGCCCTGGTTCTGGTTCTGCTGGGCGTTCTGGTCCTGGCCCTGGTTCTGGTTCTGGTCCTGACCTTGGCCCTGGTTCTGGCCTTGGCCTTGGTTCTGGCCCTGGCCCTGGTTCTGCTGGCCGTTCTGGCCCTGACCCTGCTCGCCGTGGTCGCCGTGGTCGCCGTGCTCGCCGTGGTCGCCGTGCTCGCCGTGCTCGCCGTGGTCCCCGTGCTCGCCGTGGTCCCCGTGCTCGCCGTGCTCGCCGTGCTCGCCGTGGTCCCCGTGGTCCCCGTGAGGGGGAGTGCCGGGAACCTCGGGCAGGCAGATGCAGTCGGTCGGGCCGGGGCCGGGCATGTGGCCGTGGGACTCGTGGCCGGGCACCTGATCGCAGTGCTCGCTGCCGTTCTCCCAGGCACCCTCGGGAAGGGCGGATCCCGGTGCCTGCTCCATCGGCCGGCTCTGCTCGCCGGGCCGGGTCGAGTCGTCCGGTTGCACCGAACCGGGCTCCTGGCCGTCGATCGCGACTCCCTCGGCCTCGGCGCCGTTGCCGGCGTCGGCGCGGTGGGCCGGGCGGACGAGCTGCGTCGACTGGAGATCGCTCTGGCTCCTGCTGGCCCAGGTGCCGTCCGACGAGACACCGCTCTCCTCGGCGAGCCGCAGCAGGCTGTCGACCCATTCGCCCTGGGCCGCCGAGGAGTCGGAGGTCGCGCTGTGGTCGATGGCGGGCGAGGCGTGGGCCACTCCGCCGGTGCCCCAGAGGAGGGCGGCCGACGTCAGGCCCGACAGGACCAGGGTGGTGATTCGAGTTCGCATGGTGCTCCTGGATGATCCGCAAAACGGATCTTCTGAATACGCTCCTGTACCACCCGGGGACGTGGCGCGTCGCCGCGGGTTAACCGGCCTGGCCCAATGAATTGCTGAGAACGGGGGAACGCCGCCCACGCGCTCCGCTCCGCCGTCCTCGCCGGTGCTTCGTCGCCGCCCCGGCCCCGGATTCCCACCGTGACCGTGCGAGCTCCGTCGGTGACATGCAGGGATCGTGCTTTGCCCTGAACATCCTGTACATGAGGATCTCAATTCCGGCAGCGGTCCTTGCCGGCTGCACCACGGCCCTGCTCTTCCAGCCCCCCGTCGTCGCCGCGGACAGCTCGGTCGCCCCGGCACCGCGCACCTCCGCCGGAGGCGGCTCGGTCACCTCGGTGGCCGTCACCGCCGGCGGCGCCGTCGCGCCCCGGGCCACCCGTTCGTTCGAACTCCTCGGCGTGGTCTGGGACGGCTCACCGAAGGCCCTCGCCGGCGGTTCCGTACGAGTCCGCACCCGCGATGCCGTCACCGGCCGCTGGGGCGCCTGGCAAACCCTGGAGACCGAGGCCGCGGACGGGCCCGACTCCGTCCCGCACGGTTCCACCGCCCCGCTGTGGGCCGGACGCAGCAACGGCGTCGCGGTCGACGTGCACCCCGGCCCGGCCGGTCTCCCGCGCGGACTGCGGGTCGAACTGGTCGACCCCGGCCAGGGGGCGGCCGCCGCCGACGCCAAGCCCCTTCCCGAACACGCGGCCGGGCCCGAGGCGCTCGCCGCTCCGCGCCCCGGCATCGTCACCCGGGCGGGCTGGGGTGCGGACGAGTCCATCCGTGAAGCGGGCTTCGTGTACACCGGCGCGGTCCGGGTGACCTTCGTCCACCACACCGCGACCGCCACCGACTACGCCTGCTCCGACGCGCCCAGGATCATCAGATCGATCTACCAGTACCACGTGCAGAGCAACGGCTGGCGGGACATCGGCTACAACTTCCTGGTCGACCGCTGCGGCACCATCTACGAGGGCCGGGCCGGCGGCGTCGACCAGCCCGTGCTCGGCGCCCACACCCTCGGCTTCAACACCAACTCCTCCGGTATCGCCGCCATCGGGACCTACAGCTCGGACGCTCCGCCGCAGGAGCTCCAGGACGGCATCGCGAAGATCGCCGCCTGGAAGCTCGGCCTCACCGGTCGGCAGGCCGACGGAACGGCCCAGCTCACCTCCGGCTCGGACGGCAGCCTCTATCCCAAGGGCACGGTCGTCGACTTCGACGCGATCTCCGGCCACCGCGACGGCTTCGCCACCGAATGCCCCGGTGACGCCCTCTACCGGCGACTCCCCGCCATCCGCGACACGGCGGCCCGCCTCCAGAGGTGACGAGCCGGCGGTCCGTCGTCACATCGCGACCGCCGCGTCGACGGCGCTCATCGCGGCCGAGGCCGGGGTGAGCGCCGTCCCGGCCACCCGTCGGCGGACCGTACCCGCTCCACGAGGACAACCACCGCGGCACGTTCCTCGCGCCGGGCGGTCAGCGCCAGGTCGTGCCCGCGGGCGGCGAGCCGCCGTGCGACGGCCGCTCCGATGCCGCTGCTCGCTCCGGTGACGAGCGGACCTCAGGACTTCCTCGTCTCCGCCGCCCGCTCGATTCCGGCGAGCATGTCGCGCGGGAACCAGAGGCTGCTCGCGCCCGCCAGGGCGACGGTCGCGGCCCCGACCAGCACCGGCACGATGCCGACCCGGGAGGCGAGCCACCCGCCGACGAAGGCGCCGACCGGCAGGGTGGCTGTCAGCACGGCGCCCAGGAAGGCGTTGACGCGGCCCAGGAGGTGGGCCGGGGTGACGAGTTGACGGCCGGTGGTCATCGCGATCGACCAGACCGTGGCCAGCAGTCCGAACAGCAGCTGGTACAGGACCAGCACCGGGCAGGGCAGCCCGAGGGAGGCTGCCGGGATGAGGAAGAGGGCGGCCCCCGCGCCCACGGCGCACAGCCGGATGGCCCGGGCCGTGCCCAGCGCCCGGGTGGCGGAGGCCGCGACCAGCACGCCGGTGCCCATGCCGACGGCGTAGGCGGCGTAGACCGTGCCGAGCTGCCACGGGGGCAGGTGCAGCTCCCGGTCGGCGTACAGGACGAACAGGCCGCCGCCGGCCCCGCCGCCGAGGTTGAGCCCGGCCGCGGCCAGGGCCTGGCGGCGCAGCAGGGTCTCGCGCCGGATGACCGCGAGGCCCTCCTTCAGTGCCTCGACGCGGGACCGGGCACCGCTGCCCGCCTCGTGCGCGGACCGGTTCAGCGAGGCCGGCAGCGCCAGGAACAGGGCCCCGCCGACGAGGTAGGCGGCGCACTCGACCAGCAGCGCCGGGGCCGGGTCCATCACCCCGATCAGGATGCCGCCGAGCGCCGGTCCGCCGATCAGGCCGATGGTCCGGGCGCCGGTGAGCGAGGAGTTGGCCGGCAGCAGGCGTTCCGCGGGCACCACGCGGGGCAGACAGGACTGCAGGGCGACGCTCTGGGCGGAGTTCAGCGCCCCGGAGGCGGCGGCCGCGGCGAACAGGTGCGGCCAGGTCAGGCCGCCCAGGGCGGCGGCGAGCGGCACGCTGCCGATGGCGGGAACCTGGAGCCAGGAGAGCGCGACCAGCATCCGCCGCAGCCGGGCCCGGTCGACGGCGACGCCGATCAACGGGCTGAGCAGGACGCTGGGCAGATAGGTCATCGCCATCAGCGCCGAGGAGCCCAGCGGGCCGGCGTGCAGGTGGGCGATGGCCAGCAGCGGCAGCGCCAGTGCGGTGACCTGACGTCCCACCGAGCTGGTCATCTGCTCGGTGACCAGCAGCAGCAGCGGGCGGTGCCGGCGGAGCGGTACGGATTCCGGGGCCGGGGCCGGGGCCGGGGGCGGGGCCGGGGGCGGCGTCGGGGGCGGGCCGGGCTCCGCGGGTACGGACGACTCCTCGGCGATGGAAGATCCCATGTATCAGACTCCTGTGTCAGGCACGGTCCAGTGGCGGATGCGGGGAGGCAGCGTCACCGCCCAGCCCCGGGTGACGAGCACCAGGCCCTCGGAGGCCAGCACGGACACCGCCTCCCGGCCCGTACCGCTGAGGTCGTCAGGTTCCAGGAACCGGCGCTTGAGGTGTCTCCTGCCCCGGGCCTGACCGCGGGGGTGCGGGCAGGCCCGGGGTGGGGGTGTTCGGGGGCTCGGTGTCAGGTGCGGGTGGCGGTGATGAGGTGGTAGTCGAGGAGGCCGTGGCGCCAGGCGGGGAGGAAGTTGCGGGTCCAGTGGTCGTTGGGGACGGTGTCGGCGAGGTAGCGGTCGAGGCCGGGCCAGACGTCGGGGCCGATGGACTCGGTGGTGACGGGGGTGAAGCCGGCCTCGGCGAGGTCGGTGGTGAAGCCGTCGAGGGTGTGGGGGACGTCGAGGCCGTCGGCGAAGCTGGCGAGGAGGATCTTGAGGCGTTCGGCGATCTCGGGGCCGGGGGCGGCGAAGAAGGTGGTGACGACCAGGCGGCCGCCCGGGCGTAGGACGCGGGCGGCTTCGCGGGCGAAGGTGGTGAGTTCGCGGAAGTGCTGGGCGGCCTCGACGGAGTAGACGCCGTCCAGGGTGGCGTCGGCGAACGGCAGTTGTGCGGCGGAGCCGAGGGTGTAGGCGAGCCGGTCGGGGTAGGTGGCCAGGGCGCGGGCGTTGACGGCGCGGGCGCGTTCGATCTGGTCGGGGTGGATGTCGACGCCGGTGACGGAGGCGAAGCGGAACTCCCGTAGCGCGAGCGCCGTACCGAGGCCGCGGCCGCAGCCGACCTCGGCCAGGCGCAGTTGTCCGCGTGGTTCCGGGAAGGCGTTCAACACCCGGCGGTAGAGCTGCTCCTGGCTGTGCACGCGGTCGTCGGCGGACAGGGCGGTCAGGTCGATGTCGTGCCAGTAACCGAAGTTGATGAATCCGCCCGCGAAGGACGGTGCGGTGCTGAGGTCGTCGGCGCCGTACGTCCGGCGCACGGTCGGGGGGATGTGGTTGTGGTCCATGGGCCGTCGGGTCTCCTGCTCGTGGGCGCCCGGCGGTCGGGCGCGCCGAGGTACGTACCCAAACCTGTGGTGCTCCGAACACGGTACGTGACGGGGTGGGTTCGGGGTTGACGGGGCGTGGAAACCCGGTGTCCGGGAGGGGCACGGGTTCGCTACAGTCCGCCGGTAGCCCACCGGACCGGCCCAGGGCCAGAGCACGAGGAGCACCACCCGCATGAGCACCGACGACCGGCCCGTCCCCTCGCTGACCGGTGGCGAGCGCGAGATGCTGCGCGATTTCCTGGACTTCCACCGGGCGACCCTCGCGATGAAGTGCGAGGGCCTGACCGACGAACAGCTGCGGCAGCGCTCCAGCCCGCCGTCCGCGCTGAGCCTGCTCGGACTGGTGCGGCACATGGCCGAGGTGGAGCGCACCTGGTTCCGCCGGGTGATCGACGGCGAGGACGTCCCGCTGGTCTGGTCCCCGGACGGGGACTACCAGGTGGCCTACGACCCGACCGGCGCCACCCGCGCCGAGGCCTTCGCCGCCTGGCAGGCCGAGGTCGAGCACTCCCGCCGGATCGAGCTGGCGGCCCCCTCGCTGGACGTCACCGGCTACCAGGCGCGCTGGGGGGCCGAGGTGTCGCTGCGGCTGGTGATGCTGCACCTGATCCACGAGTACGCCAGGCACAACGGGCACGCGGACTTCCTGCGGGAGGCCATCGACGGCACCGTCGGGGCGTAGGGCCGTAGGGCGTAGGGCGTGGCTGAGCGGGCGGGCTACCAGCCGAGCAGGTGGGTGCGGGCGGTGAGGGCCGTCAGCACCGACTCGGCGGTGCTCTCCGGCGTGAGGTCGGTGGTGTCGAGCCCGTGCGGGGTGGCGGGGGCCGCGCCGGTGAGGACGACGTAGTGCAGGGCCGCGCCGGTGGTGCGGCTCTCGCGGCGGAAGGTGTCCAGGGTCGCCGGGGCGTCGGCGCACTCGACGACGACCTGGTAGCCGCCGGTGGCGTAGGCGAAGGCGGCCTGGGCGGTGGCCGCGAGCGCGGTGGCGTGCTGCCGGGCGGCCCCGGGCAGCTGCGGCGGAACCTGGCCGTTGCGGATGACCCGGAGGAAGTCGTCCGTCCGCAGGTGGACGCTCGGGTGCAGCTCCTGGACGAGCAGCTCCACGACCGGGCTGCCGCCCTCTCCTCCGGCGGCCCCGGCGGGGTCGACGAGGACGAGGACGCCTCCGGCGCCCCGGCCGCCCCCGAGCTCCGGCCCACCTACGGTCGTACGGTTCACAGCTGCTGATCCCTTCGCGGGCCGGGGACGGGACGGGTACGCACGGGCAGCCGGGGCGAGACGGTGGGAGTGCGGAGGAAGCGGTCGCCCCGGATGCGGACAGCCGACCGCCTCGTATGCGGACAACCGACCGCCTCGTCCCTACGACTGATGCGTTTCGGGGATCAACCTAGTCCAAACGGGTGCCCCGAGTCGTCCCCCTCCCGGTCCGTGGGCGGTTCGCCGGCGCCGTTCAGTGCTCCTCGGCGCGCAGCACGATCGGGTTGGTGAGGGCCGCCATCGGCCCCCACGGCAGGTCCGGACCCATCGCGTTGCCCCTGCCCGGCGTCCCGTCCGCCCTCGGGTGGCGCACCTCGGCGCGGACGTAGGCGGCGAGCGAGGCCGTGGTGCGCCAGACGACCGTGCCGGAGCCGTCGGCGGGCAGTGACTCCTGGTGCAGCTGCCCCTCGTCGGTGATCAGCCGGACGGTGCCGCCGGGCACGCCGGAGACGGTGAGCCGGACGTCCACCGGAGCGTCGGCCGGGACGGTCAGCTCCTCACCGATGCCCGCCCGGCGGCCGTGGCCGGTGGCGGTGAGGTCGAGCCGGACGGCGGCGGACTCGGCCAGCCAGCTGCGCCCGGCGCGCAGCCCGTCCAGGACGGCGTCGCGGGTGAGGTCCTCGGCGAGGACGACGTTGTGCGGCAGGCCGATCACCTGGGGCGCGCTGTGGGCGTCGCTGTTGCCCATCGCGGGCCGCCAGGAGCGGCCGCCCCGGAGGGCCACCGCGAGTTCGGAGTCCCAGGTGTCGACGGCCGACTCGTCGTCGTAGGTCCACGGCCCGTTCCACACCTCGACGGCGTCGGCCTGCTCGTAGCCGAACTTCCACTGGCAGGCGACGTACGGGCAGTACGGGTGCGCGGGCACCATCAGGCCGCCGGAGCGGTGGACCTGGCGGACGAAGCGCGGGAAGTCCTCGTCGCGGGAGCGGTAGCGCCAGTCGACGAACTGGCCGGGCTCCAGGCCCAGCGCCAGCCAGTGGCCGTTGCGGGTGGTGACCTCCTCACCAGGGACGATCAGCAGGTCCGGGCCGGCCAGCGGGCCCCAGACGGCGTGCGAGGAGCTGGTGTTGTGGTCGGTGGAGATGATGAAGTCCAGGCCCGCGGCGCGGGCACCGGCGGCCACCTCCTCGGGCAGGCGGCGGCCGTCGGAGTGCACGGTGTGCAGGTGGCAGTCGCCCCGGTACCAGGCCCGGCCGCGGCCGCGGGCTCGCTCCGGCGGGTAGTGCGGGGTGTACTCGGGCCCCGGCTCGCCGAACCGGAGGGTCGCCTCGACGTGGTACGCCAGGCCCTGCGGGGTGACCTGGTAGGGGCCCAGGACGATGTGCCACGTGCCCGGGTTGATCGGGCCGGGGAGGTAGCCGGGGGTGGCGGAGTCGCGGGCGAGGGCGAATTCGGTGCGGAAGCCGCCGGACCAGCCGCGGAAGCCGTCGCCGCCGAGGTCGGTGCCGCGCTCGTCGAAGATGCCGATGTCGCAGGAGTTGCCGGGGGTGCCGGGCGGGACCGGCGGCTTGTCGTAGCTGTAGGAGACGGCGATCTCGCGGACGCCCTCGGGGACTTCGACGGGGAGGTAGACGAAGTCGGGGGAGCCGGTGGGGAGGTGGCCGGTGAGGGTGAGGGTGCGGTCGCTGCCTGTCCCGTCCGGGCTCGGGGCGGCCGAGGCGGGGCCTGCGGCACCGACGGTGGCGGCCAGGCCGAGGGCGGTGGCGGCGCCGGTGGCGAGGCCGGTGCGGAGCAGGTCGCGGCGGGCGGGGTGCGGTGGCGGGGCGGGGGGCGTGGGGTCGGCTGGGGGTGTCGGGTCGGATGAGGGCGTGGGGGCGGCGGGCATCGGGGCCTCCGGGCTGGGGCGGGCTGGTCCGCCGGTTCGCCTACCCCGGGGGGTGAACCCGGGGTGAGGCGGGGCCCACCGGGGTGGGGCGGGCCGGTGAAAGAGGGGCCCGGCCAGGGCGGGGCGAGTTGCGGGGAGTGACGGATGACCGGTTCATAGTCATGTGGTGGTTCGGACGACACGTGACGACGGGGCGGTCAGGAGGCAGGCGTGGCACTGAGTCGGCGGACGCTGCTGGCGGCGGTGGTGGCCGGCGGTGCGCTGGCGGGGTGCGGGGCGGGGCGGGGCGCGGAGGGTGGCGGGGCGGCCCTCGCACCGGCCAGCACGGTCGCGGGCTCGCCGGAGGGTCCTGCGGCGACTCCTGCGGCGACTCCTGCGGTGACTCCTTCGGGGAGTGCCTCGGGGAGTGCCTCGGGGAGTGCTTCGGGGACTGCCTCGGGCGCGGCGTCGACCGCACCGTCCGTCGCGGCCTCACCGTCCGTCGCGGCCTCGGCGGCCCCCCGGGAGCCGGGCCGGGCCGAGCTGGTCCAGCGCTACGCGGCCGTGGCGCCGACCGCATGGGGAGTGGACCTCCCCGGGGTGGTCACCGGGCTGCCGGAGGGCCAGCGGGCCACGGCGCTCACCTTCGACGCCTGCGGGGGGCCCGGCGGGAGCCGCTACGACGCCGAGCTGATCGACTTCCTGCGCGCCCACGACGTCCCGGCCACACTGTTCCTGAACGCCCGCTGGATCGACGCCAATCCGCACATCTTCGAGCAGCTCGCCGCCGACCCGCTGTTCGAGATCGGCAACCACGGCACCGTGCACCGCCCGCTCTCGGTGACCGGCCGGTCGGCCGAGGGGATCGCCGGTACGGGCGGGGTCGGCGAGGTGTACGACGAGGTGGCGGGCAACGCCCACAAGCTGACCGAACTGCTCGGGCACCCGCCGCGGTTCTTCCGCTCCGGCACCGCGTACTACGACGACGTCGCCGTCCGGGTGGTCGCCGACCTGGGCGAACGGATCGCCGGGTTCACCGTGAACGCGGACGGCGGGGCGACCCTTCCGGCCGCCGAGGTGCGGCAGGAGGTGGCATCGGCGCCGCCGGGGGCGATCGTCATCGGGCACATGAACCAGCCGGGCCACGGCACCGCCGGCGGGGTGGCGGCGGCGCTGCCCGGGCTGCTGGCGGCGGGGCGGCGGTTCGTCCGGTTGTCCGACGTGCTGTGAGCCCCCGGGGGGCGGGGGCGGGGGGCCGGGGCTACGCCAGGCGGAGGCCGCTGGGGTGCTGCTCCTCGATGATGTCGACCAGCCAGTCGAAGACCGTCGGGCCCTTGCCCGCCCGGGCGGCGGCCAGCTCGGCCGCGACCTGCTCGCGGTTGGTGGGGTGGACCCGGGGGAGCTGCCGCTCCAGCTGGCGGACCGTCTCCGGGTAGCCGAGGGCGCGGCGGGAGGCCTCGTGGTCGCGCCACTCGATGACGTAGTCGTCGTCGTCCGGCGTGCCGAAGCCGCCCCTCAGGCAGTCGGCGAAGGCGTCCAGGTTGCGGCCGAAGTAGCCGTCGGTGCCGATCTTCCGACCGACCTCCGCCCAGAAGTCCTCCAGGCTGCCGATCTTCCCGCCGTCGAGCACATAGGTCACCGTCACGGGGACGAGGATATGCCCGGGCGGCGGACCGCCGGGTGACGGGAGGTTACGGCTCGACGGCGATCGCGGTGGCGAGCAGCCCGTCGCGCACCGCCCAGCGGCCCTCGAAGCCGTCCAGGCGGCGGCCGCCGACCACCGGGCCGGGGACCAGCAGCCGGGCGGTGAAGGTGCCGTCGGGGGAGAGGTCCAGCTCGGCCTCGTGGAAGTCCAGCCACAGCAGGGTGAGCGGGAACCAGGCCTTGTAGACCGACTCCTTGGCGCTGAACAGGATGCGGTCCCACGGCGTGTCCGGGTGTTCGGCGGCGAGCTTCGCCAGCCGCTCCTGCTCGACCGGCAGGGCCACGGACTCCAGCACGCCCTCGGGGAGCGGCAGCGCGGGCTCGGCGTCGATGCCGACCGAGGCCAGGGCGCCGGCCCGGGTGACGGCGGCCGCGCGGAAGCCGTCGCAGTGGGTGAGGCTGCCGATCACGCCCTCCGGCCAGCTCGGCGCCCCGCGCAGGCCCGGGACGAGCGGGCGGTACGGGACGCCGAGGCGGGTCAGCGCGGTGCGGGCGCAGTGCCGGACGGTGGTGAACTCGCGGCGGCGCTTGTCCACGGCGCGGGCGACGGCGGCCTCCTCGGCGGGCTCCAGCCGGGCCTCGGGCGGGTCGTCGTAGGCCACCTCGGTCACCACGACGTCCGGCAGCAGGTCCCCGATCATGCGTTCCCCCCTGGGTCGGCGAGCGCGGGCGGCGGGCCGCGCGGAGCGAGCCTAACGCGGGCGGGCGGGTCCGGTCCGTGATCTTCGGCAAATGGGGCTGCTCGCGCAGCGCCGGGGGCCCGGACCGGGGCCGCCCGCCCGGCGGCGGTCACTCGGGGGTGGTTACTCGGGGGGCGGTCACTCGGAGGTGGCGGCCTCTCGGGAGGTGCGCTCGGGCAGTGTGGTGCCGGGCGCCGTCCTCGGGCATGGGCTGGGACGAGCCCTGCCCGGGTGCGGGGCGGTGGCTACTGCCCGTCACTGGCCGAGCAGGCGGGCGAAGTCCAGTCCGAGGCTGCCGAGGACGGGGAGTGCGCCGAGGTCGGTCACGCCGCCGACCGGGATGCTGTAGCCCTGGTTCACCTCGCGGGTCGCGGGGGAGGAGGCGGCGAGGGCCGGTGCGGCGACGGCCGTTGCGGCGAGGGCCGGGGTCAGGGCGGCGCCGAGGAGCAGGGCGGCGAGGGCGGTGCGCATGGGGCGGTCCTCCGGGGCGGGCGGGCGTGTGACGGCCTGTCAACACCGGGTGTGGCGAGGCGGTCACGCATCTTCGCCCCTTCGGCTGCATTGGTAAAGATCCTTGACTTGTGTTCATGGCAACACCGGAGAGGTCTGGACCATGTCGAGGAGGAGCGCATACGTTCCCTTCACCGGGTGGGCATCGGATCGTCGGATCGGTCGCCGAACTGCACTGCGGCCTCGGTGACTTCTGGCTGTCATGCCCATGACCTTTCCCGGAACCGTCGAACCGGAGGGAACGAACCATGCGCGCCATCGGCAAGAACCTCAGGCTCCTCGCGGGCGCCCCGCTCGCCGCCGCCGCCCTCATCGCCCTGACGGCCGGCTCCGCCAGCGCCGCGATACCGATCAACAAGCCGATGACCGGCAAGGCCACCTACTACACCGACGCGGGCTACGGCGCCTGCGGTACCCAGATCAACGCCTCCAACCAGATGCTGGTCGCCGTCTCGCACACCTGGTGGACCACCGCCAACCCCAACAACGACCCGGTGTGCAAGGGCATTTCGGTCAAGGTCACGTACCAGGGCAAGACCATCACCGTCCCGGTGAAGGACCAGTGTCCGTCCTGCGACTCCACCCACATCGACCTCAGCCAGCCCGCCTTCGCCAAGCTGGCCCCGCTCGACAAGGGCGTGATCAACGGCCTCACCTGGCAGTTCGTCAAGGCCGGGCTGAACGGCAAGACCGTCGAGCTGTCCGAGCCCGTCACCGGCTCGACCATCGGCTGATCGGCGGTTGAGCGACGGCTGACCGGCGGTTGATCGGCGGCCCAGCTCGCCGGGCCCGTCTCCGCCGCTCGTGCGCGTTGGTGCGCCTGAGTGCGGGGGCGGGCCCGAAGTCGTCAACTCCCGTCTGCGGAAGGGTCCGAGGCGGTGTCCGCGATGCCGATCCGCGGGGCCATGGCGAGCAGCAGCTGGACCGCCGGGGAGGCCGTCCGAGGGTGGTGGGCCAGGCCCAGCGAGACCGTCGGAACCGGGCGGGCCAGGCGGCGCAGGCTGACGCCGGGGATCCGGAAGACCCGGGCCCGGCCCTCCGGGATCGGCGCGATGCCGTGGCCCGCCGCCACCGCGAGCAGCAACTGCTCGTCGTCCGGCTCCTCGCGGACGATCCAGGGCGGCCGGTCGGGCCAGAGCTGGCCGGTGATCGACGCGTGCATCCCGGGCCCGTTGTCGCGCGGCCACAGCACCACCGGCTCGTCCCTGATCGCGCCACGGTCGAGCCGACCGCGGCCCCGGGCGAGCGGGTGGCCGCTCGGCACCGCGAGCAGCAGCTCCTCCTCGGCGATGACCTGGCAGGCCAGCTCGGGGACGTCCAGCGGCGGACGGACGAAGGCTGCGTCCAGCCGCCCGGCGAGCAGCTCCTCGACGTTGAGGGCCGTCCAGCCGGTCTGCAGGGCGACGTCCACCCTGGGGTAGCGGCTGCGGAACTCGCCCATCAGGGTGTCCGAGACGCCGCCGCGGGCCGAGCGGGTGTACGCCACCCGGAGGCTGCCCTGCTGCCCCCGGGCCACCGCCGCGATCCGCCGGTCGGCCTCGGCCACCTGGTGCAGCAGCTGCCGGGCCTCCTCGGCGACCGCGCCGCCGATCGGGGTCAACGTGCAGCCCCGGCTGGTGCGTTCGACCAGCTGCACACCGAGCTGCCGCTCCAGCGCCTTGATCTGCTGGCTCAGCGCGGGCTGGGCCACCCGCAGTCGGCGGGCGGCCCGGGTGAAGTTCAACTCCTCGGCCAGGACGGCGAAGTAGCGCATACGACGGAGGTCCACTGGCCGATGATAGGCCCGCCGCGACCGTCCGGCGCCGAGCCCGCGCGCCGCCCACCGGCGGTGATAAGGGCGCCTTATCGCCGGGGGACGCAACCGGTCTTGGACGCCTTGCCGCCCGCCCCGCTTTCCTGGAGTCCGGCCGCCGCGACCGGACCGGCCGGCGGGCGTCGGGAGGAGGGGATCACCGTGGGCGTTGGCGTTGATTCGGGTGTGGACGTGGAAGCGGACCCGGGCCCGGATCCGGGCACGGACTCGGGGATGGGGCCGGGCATGGACCTGGACGTGGTCGTGATCGGCAGCGGGATCATCGGGCTCACCACGGCCCTGCGCCTCCAGGAGCAGGGCCTGCGGGTCAGGGTGGTGACGGCGGACGGGCTGCTGTCCACGGTCTCGGCCGTGGCCGCCGCCGTCTGGTACCCGGTGGGCGTGGAGCCGGGCGACCGGGTGGCCGCCTGGTCGGCGGCCACCTACGCCGAACTCGCCCGGCAGGCCCGGGCCGGCGTGCCCGGCGTCGTCCTGCGCGACACCTGGATGCCCGCGCTCCGGCGCCAGGACGCCGGCATCCCCTGGTGGGGCGCCGGCGTCCCCGACCTGCGCCGACTGGAACCGGCCGACCTCGCCCCGGCCTACGCGGACGGCTGGCGGTTCACCGCCCCCACGGTCGAGATGCCGCGCTACCTGCCCTGGCTGCTCGGCCGCTTCCGCGACGGCGGCGGCAAGGTGCTCCACCGGCGGCTCGACACCCTCCGGCAGGCCGGTGCCTGGGCGCCCGTGGTGGTCAACGCCTCCGGCCTGGGCGCCCGGCTGCTGTGCGGCGACGACGCGGTGCGGCCGGTGCGCGGACAGCTCGCCCTGGTGCGCAACCCCGGCCTGCGGGCCTCGCTGCGGATCCAGGACGAACCGGCCGGGTACACCTACGTCCACCCGCGCAGCCGGGACGTCGTCCTCGGCGGCACCTTCGAGGAGGGCAGCTGGGACCTCCGCGGCGACCGGGCGGCGGCCGAGGCGATCCTGGCCCGGTGCGCCGCGCACGTCCCCGAGCTGCGCGGCGCCGAACTCGTCGGCTGGCCGGTCGGCCTGCGACCCGACCGCAGGGGCGGGGTGCGGCTGGCGGCCGGGGAGACGGCGGACGGGCTCCGGATCGTGCACAACTACGGGCACGGCGGCGCGGGCGTCACGCTGAGCTGGGGGTGCGCGGACGAGGTGGTGGAGCTGGTCGGGGCGGGCGCCCGGATCCGCTGATTCGCCCTGCGGGCTGCGGTCGTCGATGGCTAGACTCCCGGTCCGTCGTGCGGACGTTCCGTACCGAAATCCAGTCCCGCGGAGGAGTCTTGGCCTCGATCACCCTCGACGCCGAGCGCCGCGTCCGCGCCGACGCCGGACGCGTCCGGATCGCCGCCGTCGACGCGCTGCGCTCGCTCGGCTTCCAGGTCACCTCGGAGCAGGCCACCGTGGTGGAGGCCCGGCGCGGCTCGGCCGTGCGCTCCGCGATGCTGCTGCCCGACGAAGTCCCGCTCGCGGCGCGGCTCCAGTTCGCCGCCGCCGACGGGCACGGCACCACGGTGTCGGTGCACCTGACCGACCGGGCCGTCTCGGTGGTCGCCCTGGGCGTGCAGTCCCCGTACGTGACGGCCTACCAGGGCGCCCTGTTCGCCCTCGACCGGGCGCTGGGCGGGCTCGACCCCGAGGCGGCGGCCGGCTTCCCCCAGCCCCGCTGGTGGACCCGGGCACCCGAGGCCGAGGCGCTGGCCCGGCACCACCAGACCGGGCAACGGGTGGTCGGCGGCGTCACCGCCCTGATCAACGACCGGCTCTCCGGCGGCCCCAGGGCCACCGGGCCGTCGTTGTGGGGCGGCGTCCAGGGCGCCGTCTTCCACTCCCGCGAGGGCGTCCTCGCCCTCGACCGGGCGGCCCTGGCCGGGCTGCTGGCGATCCCGGTGATGATGAGCAGCCGGCCGGACGGCGTGCCGGAGCCGCTCGGCGCCGAGGTGGCCCGGCTGGCCGCCACCGTGGAGGGGAGCCTGACCGCGGCCGGGTTCGGCGTGGTGGACGTGCGGATCGGCAGCGAACAGCGCCCCGCCTTCGAGTTCCTGTACCGCCAGTTCGGCATCCGCTGCCGGTTGCCCGTACGGACCCTGTGCACCTGCCGGGACTGCCGGCAGACCAAGGTGGTGAACCTGGACCTCCAGCGGATGCGGGAACGACGGCGGCGGCTCAAGCTCATCACCAGCGTCGTCCGCGCCGGCCACGGCAAGAACGGCGAGATCAACCCGTTCGCGATGATCGGGACATTCCTCCAACAGGGCAAGGTCGAGCCCGACTTCATCTGCTCGCGCTGCGAGAGCACCGCGGCCGACGAGCACCCGGTGACCTTCTGCCCGGGCTGCGGGGACATGCGTACGGAGGGGGCGCTGCTCAGCTGCGGCGAGTGCGGGTACGACTTCGAGGCGCTGGTGGCGGGGCTGGCGGTGTGGGGGGCGGCGCCGGCCGCGGTGGTACCGCCGGCCCCGGTCGTACCGCCGCCTCCGGTGGCGCCGCCGCGCCCGGCCGTCCCGCCGATGCCGGCGGCTGCGCCGATACCGGCGCCGCCTGCTGCGTCGGTACCGGCGCCGCCTGCTGCGCCGCCCGTCGCCCCGCCCGGGTTCGGCCCACCGCCCGAGGGGTACGCCCCGCCGCTGCCTCCGACCTGCGGGATCTGCGGCCGCAGTTACCCGGTGCTGTGGTCGGTGCAGGTGCTCGACGGCGCCAACCCCCGGCCGCTCACCGTCTGCCGCACCTCCCCGCAGTGCTCACCGCCCTCGGTGGTCCCCCCGGCGCGGCTCGGCACCTGAGCCGGGAGGATGAGGTGGCGTGGTCGCCGGACCGGCCGGCCGGAGCGACAGGGGAGGCGGGGATGAAGGGGATCAGCTTCGAGGCGTGGCGGGGGGCGCACTACGTGACGCTGGCCGAGGTGCTGGCCCGGCTGGGGGACTCGGCCCGGGAGCTGCGCTGGAGGGTCGAGTGCGCTGAGCAGTGGGACCTCACGGCGGAGCTTGAGCGGCGCTCCGAGGGCGAGGGCATGGACACTGCGACGCTGCTCGCCCTGGTCTCCCCGGGAGTTCAGTTCGTCGACGCCGAGGCCACCGGGTTCGCCGAGGACGGGCCGGTGGTGGTGCTCACGGAGTTCGACAGCACCCTGTGGGAGGTCCGCGCCGCCGACGAGCGCGTGCTGGCGGGACTCCGGCGGCACTACCCGAATGCCGTCGACCTCTGATCGGATGTGGCCGGAAAGGGGCTCCTCGGTGCGGTTCTCGGCGAGGCTAGGCTCCTCGGTGCCGACGGGGGAGGCGACCGGGCCGACCCCCCATGCGTGAACGGGGACACCTTGATGCGCACCATCGCCAAGCGCACCGTGCAGGGCTTCGCCGCTGCCGTGCTCGCCCTCGGCGGCATCGCCGCCACGGCGGGTACCGCCAGTGCGAGCACCGACACCTACTGCCAGCACGGGACGTGCATCACCGGCACGAACACCTACAACTCGTGGGGCCAGTACGGCACGGTCGAGATCTGCAACCACCAGTCGTCCGCCAACGACTTCGTCATCTGGATCAAGGACGACGCCAGCGGCAACACCATCGCCTCCGCGACCACACCGCTCCTGTACCCCGGCGACTGCTTCTCGCACGGCGGCTACACGACCAACTCCGGCGACGCGATCCAGGTCTTCGCCCGCTCGGGCAGCCTGTGGTCCTACGGCACGGACCCGATCTACCCGAGCTGATCACCGGCTGCCCCGTGTCCGTGGCCGGGCCCGCGCCTGCGGTGCCGCAGGCGCGGGCGGGGGGTCAGAGATGACGCTCGACGGCCTCGAAGATGTCGGCGTCGGTCTCCTGCTGCCACTTGGGGAGGTCGTCCCAGTCGGCGGTGTAGGCGGGCTTGGGGTCGGCGATGCGGTGGTGGATCTGGGCGATCCAGCAGAGGGCGACGAACCGGCTCTTCTGCTCGCGGCTGAGGTTCGAGGTGGCGCCGCCGCTCACGGTGATGAAGTCGCGCACCTGGCCGAACACGGCGGCGGCAGCGGCCCGCTCCCAGTCGGGGGTCTCCTCCCAGGGGGAGACGTAGCCGGGCTTGGGATCGCCGGGGAAGTGCTTGCGCACCCCGGCGATCCAGGCCTCGCGGAAGATCCGGCCGTCCTCGGTCATGTGTGTTCCTTTCGTCAGGCGGTGGGTTGGAGCGCTGAGATGTGGTCGTGAAGCGCTGCGATCCGGTGGTCCCGCATCAGAGGTGCGAGGTGCGGCTTGAGTCCGTCGAGCTTCCTTGCGATGTAGCCGGATCTGGTCTCCTCGGCCAGAGCCATGGACGCCTCGCTGAAGTGAACGACCTGTTCGATGTCGCCGCTGTGGGCGTTGAGCGTGGCGAGTTCGGCGAGGACGGCGCCACGGCGTCTGGGAGACCGACTCGTCTCCAGTGCGTTGAGTAGGGCCTGTTCGGCAAGGTCGGGTCGGCCGAGAGCGAGATAACAGGTGCCACGCTCCTCAGCGAGGCGGGTGCCGTCGAACCGCAGCCAGCCCCCGTTCTGGATCGGGCCGCTCAGGCCGGTCACCTGCTCGGCCTCGGCAAGTGCGCGGTCGCAGGATTCCAGTTGTCCGAGGCCGGCGTACACCTGCGCCTGGACGACGGCGACCCAGTGACGAGTGGAGAGTTGGTCATCCCCCCGCTGGGCGATCCGCGACGCGGCGGCGAGGATCGGTTCGGCTGTGGCAAATCGACGTTCGGACAGTTCGATGAAGGCGTGACGGGTCAGAGCGCAGGCCCAGAGGTCATAGTTCGACGCTTCGCGAGCGGCCGCTGCGGCAAGGGTGTAGCACTGTGCGGCATCCGTGTAGTGGTTGGCATCGAAGAGGATCTCGCCGGCGAGTTGGTAGAGGTTGGCCGCCACCTCGCAGATTGGCTTCCGTTCGCTGTCCGAGGTGATTGAGCGGAGCCCGGCTGTGAGAGCCACCAGCTGATGCCGCACCAGTGGATAGACCGCTTGCTTGTTCCGGGACGAGGAGAAGGCCTGCCAGAGATGGGCGCTCATCAGGCTGTCAGCATGGAGTGACGGGATGGGAGCTGCTGACGCCGGTGTGTTCCCGCCAGAGGTGAACGTGATCAGGGCCCCTGTCGCCGCAATCAGCCCGAGGGCCTCGCGTCTCTTCATATCGTCACTTTCGTCGATGGACGAAGGGATCGTCTTGCGAACCGGCGACTTGGGCGGCGGGTTCAGGAGGCCGTCCAGTTCAGAGGTGGTGACCTTGAGGAGCGCTGCGAGCTTTGGCCTCTGTTGAGGCTGGGGGTCGGCGTGTCCGCACTCCCAGCGGGTGACGGTGGAAGTAGCAACTCCAAGATCGGCAGCGAGCCTTTCCTGACTGTAGCCCAACTCCCTGCGCCTTTGGGCGAACAGGTTGCGCTTGCTGCTCATCCGTCCCAGCTCCACGAGTGCCATCGTTCCCACCCGTGCGTCTGCGACGCCTGGGTAACGCCTGGAAAGTGCGGTAGGTCCGCTCTGGTTGAAGGTAACGCATTGTCGTTCACTGGTCACGTGCTGCTTTGAGTGCTGGCTTGAGGGCCGTGCCCCGCAGTGCTTCGGTTCGAGACTCCGATGGCCGAGGGGCTGTTGATGATGAGTGGACTTCTTATCGCCGAGCGGGCGCCGAGGCCTGCGACTGCGATGTTGCCGTACCGGGCGGAGGCGGTGGGGGAGGCCCGGCGGATGGTGCGGGGGAAGCTGGCGGAGTGGGGGCTGCCGGAGTTGGTCGAGCCGGCGGCCCTGGTCGTCAGTGAACTTGTCACCAATGCGGTGAAGACCGGGTGTCTGGCGCGGATGACCGTCACCGTCCGCAGGCTCACCGACCGGACCGTGCGGGTGGCGGTGCGCGACGGCTCCCGAACCCTGCCCGTGCTGATGGTGGCGGGGGAGGACGAGGAGGGGCATCGGGGGCTCGCTCTGGTCCACCACGTGACCGGTGGGCGTTGGGGGGCCTCCGTGGAGGCGTACGGGAAGATCGTGCATGCGGATCTGACGGTGGTGGTCCCTTGACCGGAGAGGGGAGTTCGGGCGATGCCGATGCTGTACGTGGTGGTGTGTGCGGCCGGAGTGGCGGGCGGGGTAGGCGAGTTGATCTCCGCCGCGCAGGGGCGGGGGTGGTCCGTCGGGGTGGTGGCGACTCCGTCGGCGACGGGGTTCATCGACGTGGAAGGCGTGGAGGAGCAGACGGGTTTCCCGATCCGCTCCGCCTGGCGGAAGCCCGGGGATCCCCGGCCGCTGCCCGATCCGGACGCGCTCGTGGTCTCGCCCGCCACCTTCAACACGATCAACAAGTGGAGCGCCGGGATCTCGGACACCCTCGCGCTGGGCATCCTGTGCGAGTCCTACGGCTGGGGGATCCCGGTCGCCGTCCAGCCCTGCCTGAGCGCGGCCCAGGCGGCGCACCCCGCGTACGGGGAGAGCCTGGAGCGGCTGCGCCGGATGGGCGTGCGGATCGCGGAGTTCACACCCGGGTCGTACAGCTGGACCCGAGCGCTGGACCTGTTGGAGGACTGACAGGGTGGCTGGTCCGGCAGCCCGATCCTGGCAGTGTGCCGCTGTTCCACCGTGATCGGCCCGGAGTAGCGTCCGGGCAGGTCGGCGACGGTGTTGGGAGGTTCCGGTGGCAGCGGTCAACGGCGAGGTGTCGTTCTGGTACGCGGCGGAGGGGGTGCCGCAGCCCGGACCGGCGTTGCCGGGGGACGCCGACGTGGACGTCTGCATCGTCGGCGGCGGGTACACCGGGCTGTGGACGGCCTACTACTTGAAGAAGGCCGAACCCTCCCTGCGGGTCGCCCTGTTGGAGCGCCGCTTCTGCGGCTACGGCGCCTCCGGGCGCAACGGCGGGTGGCTGTACAACGGCTTCGCCGGGCGCGAGGCCTTCGCCGGGAAGTACGGCCGGGGCCGGGCGGCGGCGATGCAGCGGGTGATGGACGCGGCGGTCGGGGAGGTCGTGGAGACCGCGGCCGCCGAGCGGATCGAGGCGGACGTCCGCCAGGGCGGCGTACTCGAAGTGGCCCGGAGCAGGCCGCAGTTGGAGCGCCTGCGGGCGTTCGTCGAGGTCGAGCGCGGCTACGGCGAGGGCCGGGTGGAGGAGCTCTCCGCGAAGGAGGCGGCGGAGCGGATCAACGTCACCGAGGTCCGGGGCGGTGCGTGGTCCCCGTACGGCGCCCGGATCCAGCCGGCGAAGCTCGCGCGGGGCCTGGCTCGGGTGGTGCGGGAGTTGGGGGTCGAGGTGTTCGAGGGGACGGCCGTCACCGGGATCCTTCCCGGCGGGGGTGGCCGCCGCCCGCGCGCCGTGACCCCGTACGGCACCGTCACCGCCGACCACGTGCTGCGCGCCACCGAGGGATTCACCGCCGGGCTGCCCGGCGAGCGCCGGACCTGGCTGCCGATGAACTCGGCGATGGTGGCCACCGAGCCGCTGCCCGCCGAGTTCTGGGCGGAGGCCGGCTGGCAGGGCCGGGAGGTGCTCGGGGACTTCGCGCACGCCTACATGTACGCCCAGCGGACCGCCGACGACCGGATCGCCCTCGGTGGGCGGGGCGTGCCGTACCGCTTCGGCTCGCGGACGGACTCGGACGGCAGCACCCAGGTGGAGACGGTGCGCCAACTGCGCCGGATCCTGAACGACTTCTTCCCCGCCGCCGCGCACGCCCGGATCGACCACGCCTGGGCCGGGGTGCTGGGCGTCCCCCGGGACTGGTGCGCGACGGTGGAGCTGGACCGGGCGAGCGGGCTCGGCTGGGCGGGCGGGTACGTCGGCAGCGGGGTGACCACCACCAACCTGGCCGGCCGTACCCTGCGCGACCTGGTGCTGGGGCGGGACACCGAACTGACCGCGCTGCCCTGGGTGGGGCACACCGTGCGGCGCTGGGAGCCGGAGCCGCTGCGCTGGCTGGGGGTGCGGGCCATGTACGCCGCCTACCACGCCGCCGACCGGCAGGAGGCGGCCGGACGGGCCACCACCTCGCCGATCGCCCGGGTGGCGGACCTGGTCTCCGGGCGAATCTGACGGGCCGTTCGGCCGAGGCGCGCGGCTGGTCGGCCAGGGGGCCCGCCGTGCACCGCGCACCGTTGGGGCGTGCTGAGGAGAACCCTGCCGGCCGTCCGCTCCGCCCCGCTGCCGGACCGTGACGGGCACGATCTCGCGCCGGTGCTGGGGGCGCCCGGTCGCTTCTGGGGGAGCACCCTGCACGGGCTGTGGCGCTACGACCCGGCCGCCGACCGGTTCGCGGCCGTCCACCTGGCGGATCCGGCCGACGAGCGGGACGTCAAGAGCCTCGGCGACGAGCCCGGTACCGGGCGGCTGCTCAGGGTGGCGCCGGACCACTCCGGGGCCTGCGACTGGTGCACCTCGGTGATCCGGCTGCACCGCCCCGAGGGGACGTGGAAACTGCCCGGCACACAGCTGTACAAGGCGCGCTGGTGGGGCGGCCGGTAGCAGATCCGTGACGGACGGTAGTCGATCTTGGTCGGCGGGTCGGCGATACCACCCGTTCTGCTTACCGCGTTCGGCTGATGGGGCATATTGTGTACCCCCGCAAACTACTCCAATGGAAGTCAGTTTCCCGTCAGCGTCCGAAAACCATCTGCGGACCTGCGCCGACTGGGATAGCGTCGAAGCCGTCGGGGGGCCGACACCGATCAGGTGTATTCGAACGTCAGCTACCGGGCCGTAATGGCCCGAATTGGTCCTGGAGAAAAGCATGCGGAATTCCCCGGAGGAAAGCCGGTCGGACGTCATCGACGATCTGCAGCTCGCGGTCGACTCGCTGGCGGCCTTTCCGGCCCGGAATGCGGCCGGAACGGCGGACGTGACCGAACGGCTCGCGGCGGTCGCCGCGCTCTGCCGGTCGGTCGACACGGTGCTCGACAGCCTGGTCGTGCAGGCGGCCGCCGAGGCGGCCGAGGAGGGCTGGACCGCAGCCCGGATGGCGGCCGAACAGTCCGGCTACTACGCCAGGTTGCAGCGGGCGCTGCTCCCCTCCGCTGCCGTCGCCGGGCTGACGGAGCAGTGAGCGCCCTGCACCCGGGCGTGCACGTGCTGTCCTGCTCCACCCGGTGGAGCGACGTCGACGAGAACGGGCACATCAACAACGCCAGGCTGGTCGGCTACGTCCAGGAGGGGATTTACGACCTGTTCCGCCACCACGCGACCGCCGTCCGGCAATCGCTGTTCCCGTCCGGATTCATTATCGCCCGGCACGAGATCGATTACCTGGAACAGTTGCACCACCGCCCCGAGCCTTTGTCGGTGCGGCTGACGGTGGAACGGCTCGGGCGGAGTTCCGCCCACATCGAGGTGAATGTCTGCCGGGAACCGCTCACATTTATGCGGGCGCGGACCGTGGTGGTCGCGCGGGACCGGGAAACCGGGCGTTCGCGCAAACTCAGCCAGAACGAGCGGCGCTTTCTGGCGGCGTTTATGTCGGTCTCGGCGGCCGGCTCGGTGCTGGACACGGCGCGTGGCGACCGCGGGGCTGTCGGCGCTGCTGCCGCTGCGGCTGCTGGGTCTGCTGGGTCTGCCACGGCTGCTGGGGCGGCTCGGAGGCAGGCGCCGGTGCAGGGCTCGGAGCCGGCCCCGGTGCGCTGGGTGCCGGTCCGGTCCGGTGGCGGGGTGGGCTCGCCGCGCGGCCCGCGTCGGCGGTGCCGCGCCTCGGCGAGCTGAACCGCCCGCCGAACCGCCTCCTGAACCGCCTACCGACCGGTGGGCTCCCGTGCCGGTGACGGCACGGGCCGGCGGCGTGATCGACAACGGCGTCGATCCGTCCGTCCGGCCCTCCCGGCCGGTTCTCGCCGGCCCTCCCCGCCCGGCCCAGCGCGGCCGGCCCATCCCGCCCAGCCCCTGCCGTCCGGCTTCCTCCGCACCGCCCGGGTACGGCGCCAGGGTTCCGTTCGGGACCACCGCCCCCACCCGCAGCGGCGGGTCCGCCCGGTCCGGAGCGCAGTACGCTGAGCAACACGGGAACCGGTACGTCCCCCGGCGGTCACGGGCCGCGACCAGCAGCCTCCCTGGCCCATCGGCCGCCGACCCGGCCCGGTCCCGCCGACCGGAAGGAGGACGCGATGACCATCTCCTGGGAGGACTTCCGCGCCCGCGTCGTGGAGCGCGGCGAGTACCGGGGCGAGGCGGAGGCGGACCACGCCATCCGGGTCGTGCTCGGCCTGCTGGGCGAGCACCTGGTGGGCGGTGAGCGCGGTGAGCTCGCCGCGGCGCTGCCCGAGACGTACGCCTCGCTGCTCCGGGACGCCCGGCCCGCCGCCGAGCCGTTGACCGCCGAGCGCTTCGTGGAGGCCGTGGTGGGCTGGATCGACGGCGCCACGACCGCGACCGCCCAGTGGGACATCGGGGCGGTGCTGAGCACCCTGGCCGATCTCGTCCCGGGGGAGCTGGTGGACCGGGTGGTCGAGCAGCTGCCGGACGGCTACGACCTGCTCTTCGGCCACCCGCTGCGGGCCTGAGGACGCGCTAGCGGCCGGTGGTGGCCCGGAACAGCTCGGCGCCCGGCCCGGTCAGCTCGACCGGCCCGGCGCCCGGGCGCAGGTAGGCCGAGGCACCCCGGGGCAGGTCGAGGCCGGGGTGCCCGGGGGCGTGCAGCCGGGCCCGGCCGGCGGTGCAGAGCAGGATCTGCGGGGTGGGCAGCTCGATCCGGACGGGGGCGGCCGCCGGGTGCAGCCGGGCGAGTCGGAACTCCTCGGCAGGGGACGGGAATTCGTCCTCGACGGCGGTCAGCGGGCGGGCCTCCAGGACGGACGGCCGGGCGGCCCGGAAGTCGGTGACGGCCAGCAGCCCGGCCACGTCGACGTGCTTGCCGGTGAGTCCGCAGCGCAGCACGTTGTCCGAGTTGGCCATCAACTCGACGCCCACGCCCCGGAGGTACGCGTGCGGCACCCCGGCGGCGAGGTACAGCGCCTGGCCGGCGCCGAGCCGGACGTGGTTGAGCAGCAGCGCGGCGAGCAGGCCCGGGTCGCCGGGGTATTCCTCGGCGAGCCGGGCGTAGGCCGCGCAGGTGTCCGCATGGGGTCCGCCGGAGGCCGCGGTACGGCGCAGCGCCCCGGCCACGGCGGCGAGTTGGGCGGCGTCGGCGCCCAGCGCCCGGCGCAGCAGCGCGGGCAGTGCCTCGGCGGCGGGCCGCTCGCGCAGGGCGGCCGCCCAGGGGGCGAGCACACCGAGGGCGTCCAGTAGCCGGGCGGTGTCGGCCGCCGGACGGAAGCCGCAGAGGGCCTCGAAGTCGCAGAGGGCTTCGAAGTCGCCGAGGGCGCAGAGCAGTTCGGGCTTGTGGGAGCGGTCCTTGTAGACCCGCTCCGGGGCGGTGAGCGGGATGCCCCGGGCCTGTTCGGCGGCGTACCCGGCCTCGGCCTGGGCGCGGGTCGGGTGGACCTGCAGGGAGAGCGCCCGGTCGGCGGCCAGCACCTTGAACAGGAAGGGCAGTTCCGGGCCGAAGCGCCGTACGGTGTCCGGCCCGAGCAGGCCGTCCGGGTCGGCGGCGATCAGCGCGTCGAGTGACCGGCCGCCGGCCCGGGAGGGTGCGCTGGGGTGGGCGCCCATCCACAGTTCGGCCTGCGGGGTGCCGTCGGGGGCGGTGCCGGTGAGGGCGGGGATGGCGGTGGGGGAGCCCCAGGGGTAGTGGCGGACCGGGTTGTTTAGCAGGGCGTAGGGCGGCATGCCAGGGTCTCCCGGGGCTGTCAGCGGCAGAGCGCGGCGGCGCCGATCAGCCCGGCGTCGGTGCCGAGCTCGGCGCGGCGCACGTCCAGGCCTCGGACGTAGGACAGGGCGGCGTAGCGGTCCAGGTGGCGGGCGAGCGGGGCGAAGAGCACCTCCCCGGCGGTGGCGACGCCGCCGCCGACCACCACCCGGTGGAGGTCGACCAGGGCGGCGGTGGCGGCGATCCCGGCGGCCAGTGCCTGGGCGGCCCGGTCGAAGGAGGCCAGCGCGACCGGGTCGCCCACGGCGGCGGAGGCGGCCACGGCGCGGGCGGTGGCGTCCTCGCCGGGCGGGCGCCAGCCCTCGGCGAGGGCCCGGCGGGCGATCGCGGTGCCGCTGGCCAGGCCCTCCAGGCAGCCGCGGGAGCCGCACGGGCAGGGCTCGCCGTCCAGGTCGACGGTGATGTGGCCGAGGTGGCCGGCGTTGCCGCTGGGGCCGGGGCGGACGGCGCCGTCCAGCACCAGTCCGGCGCCGACGCCGGTGGACACCACCAGGCAGAGCGCGTTGGCGGCGCCCCGGGCGGCGCCCTGCCAGTGCTCGGCGGCGGCCATCGCGACGCCGTCGCCCGCCAGCCGGACCGGGAGTCCGGCCACGGCCGGGTGCGCGGCGACCTCGGCGACCAGCGGGAAGCCGCGCCAGCCGGGGATGTTGACCGGGCTGACGGTGCCGTCGGCGAGGTCGACCGGGCCGGCGCTGCCGATGCCGAGGGCCGTCACGGCGGCCCAGTCGGGGGTGCCGGCCAGCTGGTCCAGCACCTTGTGCACCACGGCGAGCACGGCCGGGCCCGGCTCCCGGGCGGGGGTGGGCAGCTGCAGCCGGTGCCGCAGTCGGCCGGCGCCGTCGACCAGGGCCCCGGCGATCTTGGTGCCGCCGACGTCGAGGGCGGCGAACAGGGGGGTGAGCGGCATGGCGGGCTCCCGGAGGGGTCGGCGGCGCCCCGGCCGGGCGGGCCGGGGCGCCTTCACCGTACGTCGGTCAGCGGGCGGCGCTGAGGCGCAGCGTGACCAGTTCGAACGGGCGCAGCGCCAGGTGCACCGCGCCGTCCTCGACCGTCACCTCGCCGCGGGTGCCGTCCCAGGGCCGTTCCAGCAGGTCGCAGGGGACGGCGCCGGCCAGCGGGAAGGAGGTGGTGAGCCGGCCCCGGGCCCGGCCGCCGCCGGCCTCGTAGAGCCGGACGACCAGGTCGCCGCTGCGGTCGTCGGCGAGCTTGACGGCGCTGACCACCAGGGCGTCGTGGTCCACCTGGACCAGTGGCGCGACCCGCTCGGCGGTGCCGGTGACCCGGCGCTCGGGCAGGCCGATCCGGTAGCCCTCGCGGACGGCGTCGCCGATCGCGGCGCCGGGGACCAGCGCGTGCCGGAAGCGGTGCAGGCCCTGGTCGGTCTTCGGGTCGGGGAAGCGCGGGGCACGCAGCAGCGAGAAGCGGACCGTGGTGGTGGTGCCGCCGTCGTCGGCGCGCACGGCGCGGGTGACGTCGTGGCCGTAGGTGGAGGCGGTCACCAGCGCGACGCCCCAGCCGGGCTCGTCCAGGTGGACGAAGCGGTGGTTGCAGGCCTCGAACTTGGCGGCGTCCCAGCTGGTGTTGGTGTGGGTGGGCCGGTAGAGGTGGCCGAACTGGGTCTCGGCGGCGTACCTCTCGGTGTGGACGTCGAGCGGGAAGGCGGCCTTGAGGAACTTCTCGGTCTCGTGCCAGTCGACCTCGGTGTCGATGTCGAGCCGCTGCTCGCCCGCGTGCAGGGTGAGGGTCTGGACGACGGTGGAGGAGCCGAAGGAGCGGGCGATCCGGACCTCGGCCCGGCCGTCGGTGGCTGTGGCGGTGAGGGAGTCGACGCCGGTCAGGTCGGTGACGGTGTTGCGGTAGAACTGGTCCACGTCCCAGGCGTCCCACATGTTGGGGAAGTCGGGGTGCAGCTGGAGCAGGTTGGCCCGGCTGCCGGGGGCGACGGTCTCCCGGCCGGTGGCCAGCTCGACCGCCGAGGCGATCAGGCCGTCGGCGTCGACCACCACCTCCAGCAGGCCGTTGCGCAGGGTGAACCCGCCGCCGTCGAGCGGAGTGACCGTGGCGGCCGGCGCGTCCGTGGCGGCCGGGGCGTCCGTGGCGTCCGTGGCGGCGAGGGCCGCGCCGCCCGCCGGGACGGCCGAACGGGCGTGCGGGGCGGCGTTGAACACCAACTCCCGTCCACCGTCCGCCGGTCCGGCCAGCGCCCGCTGGGCCGCGTCGATCAGCTCCTCCAACTCCCGCGCCAGCGCGGCGTAGGTGGCCTCGGCCTCGCGGTGCACCCAGGCGATCGAGGAGCCGGGCAGGATGTCGTGGAACTGGTGCAGCAGCACCGTCTTCCAGATCCGGTCCAGCTGCTCGTACGGGTAGGCGTACGGCTGCTCGGCGTCGGTGTGCAGCGCGCCTGCGCGCAACGCGGCCGTGGCGCACCAGAGTTCGGCCTCGCGCAGCAGGTTCTCGCTGCGCCGGTTGCCCTGCTTGGTCTTCGCCTGGCTGGTCAGGGTGGCCCGGTGCAGTTCCAGGTAGAGCTCGCCGACCCAGACCGGCGGGTTCGGGTACTCGGCCTCGGCCTTGGCGAAGAACTCGGCGGGGTTCTCCCAGCGGACGGTGGCCGAGCCCTCCAAGTCCCGCAGCCGGGCGGCCTTGCCGACCATCTCACGGGTCGTCCCGCCCCCGCCGTCGCCCCAGCCGGTCGGGGCGATCGAGTGCCGGGCCACGCCCTTGTCCTTGAAGTTCCTCGCCGCGTGGGCGATCTCGCTGCCCTTCATGGAGCAGTTGTAGGTGTCCACGGGCGGGAAGTGGGTGAAGATGCGAGTCCCGTCGATGCCCTCCCAGAGGAAGGTGTGGTGCGGGAACCTGTTCACCTGGCTCCAGGAGATCTTCTGGGTCAGCAGCCACTTGGAGCCGGCGTTGCGGATGATCTGCGGCAGGCCGCCGGTGAAGCCGAAGGTGTCGGGCAGCCAGGCCTCGTGGTTCTCGACCCCGAACTCCTCCAGGAAGAACCGCTTGCCGTACACGAACTGCCGGGCCATCGCCTCCGAGCTCGGCATGTTGGTGTCGGACTCCACCCACATGCCGCCGGCCGGGACGAACCGGCCCTCGGCGACCGCCTTGCGCACCCGGGCGTACACCTCCGGGCGGTGCTCCTTGATCCAGGCGTACTGCTGCGCCTGGGACATGGTGTAGCGGAACTCCGGCTCGTCCTCCAACAGGGCGGTCATGTTGGCGGTGGTCCGGGCGACCTTGCGCACCGTCTCGCGCAGCGGCCACAGCCAGGCGGAGTCGATGTGGGCGTGGCCGATCGCGCTGATCCGGTGCGCGGACGGCACGGCGGGCGCGGCCAGGACCGCGGTCAGCTCCGAACGGGCCGCGGCGGCGGTGCCGTTGACGTCCTGGAGGTCGATCGCGTCCAGCGCCCGCTCGACCGCGCGCAGCACCTCCCAGCGGCGGGCGCCGTCCACCGGGAGCTCGGCCATCAGCTCGCCGAGCACCTCCAGGTCCAGCGACAGCTGCCAGACGGTGTCGTCGAAGACGGCGAGGTCCATCCGGGCGAGCCTGTACTGCGGCTGGTCGCCGGCCGTCTCCCTGTCGCCCAACTCGGTGGGCAGGAAGGGGTGGTAGTCCAGGATCACCGGGTTGGCGGCGGCCTCGACGTGCAGCAGCACCTGTTCGCCGCCGGCCGCCGGGGCGGCGATCCGCACCCACTGGTTGCGCGGGTTGAGGCCCTTCACCGGGCTGCCGTCCGGGCGGTAGACCAGGCCCTCGCACTGGAAGCCGGGCATGTTGGCGTCGAAGCCGAGGTCGATCAGCGCCTCGACCGTCCGGCCGGCCCAGGCCTGCGGCACCGTGCCGGACACCGTCAGCCAACTGGTGCCCCAGGGCGCGCCCCAGGCGTCGCCGACGGCGATCGGGGTGCGCGGCGCGGCCAGGCCCTCGGCGACCGGGACGGGCTCGCCGGGGGCGGTCCAGATACCGACCTCCAGCGGGACGGACTCCGGGTAGACGGCCGGGAGGATGCGCTCCTCCAGGACGCGCTTGAGGCGGGACTCGACGAGGGTGCGGTCATCGTGCATGTCGGCAGGCTCCGTTGCGTGCGTGCGTGCGGGAGGGCGGTTGCAGAGGCGGGCGGTGGCGGGGAGGTCGGTCGTAGGGGCGGCGGCTACGGAGAACGTACGTCGGCGGGGTGGACCACCTCGGTGATGCCGCGCGCGGCCAGGTGCGCCGCGTCCCCGGCGCGTTCGGCGAGCACGGCGGTCGGGCGGGCGCCGGCCTCGGCGAGGCGCATGAAGGCCTCGTACACCGGGCCACCGGGGCCGCAGTCCGCGCGGCGCGGGGAGGTGACCTCGTCGCCGGTGGCGACCACCACGGCGGTGCTGCGCGGCTTGGGCGGCTGCCAGCTGCGGCGGGCCTCGGCGGCGGCTTCGGCGAGCCGGGCGCCGGCCGGCTTGACCGTCCGGTCGGTGGTCAACAGGCCGAGGCTGTACTCCAGTTCGGGGAAGTCGGCGAGCGAGCGGTCCACGTCGTGGGAGCACCACCAGGTGACGCCCCAGAGGTCCGGGCAGTCCAGCACGGCCTCGACGGTGGCGGCGGTGAAACGGGCCGCGTCGGCGGCGGTGATGTGCGGGGCGGGCGCGCCGACCTCCTGCAGCCAGACCGGGCGGGCCGGGTCCTCGGCCCAGGCCTTGGACAGCTCGACCAGGTACGCGGCGTGCTGGGTGGTGGCGGTGGAGTGGGCGCCGTAGCGCTGGGCGGTGCCGTTGAAGACCCAGGAGTGCACGGCGGTGGCGCCGCCGAGGCGGGCCGAGTGCCAGGGCGTGAAGGGGTGCTCGTCCAGGTACCAGGCCGCGTCGTAGGAGGCGTGCAGGTGCAGCCGCCCGGGCGCGCCCTCCTCGCAGGCGGCGAGCATCCGGCCCAGCCAGGCCTCGGCCTCGGCGGGGGTGCACCGGTCCGGGTCGGGGTGCGGGGCGCCGGAGAACTGGTTGATCTCGTTGCCGAGCGTCATCCCGAGGAAGTTCGGCCGCTCGCGCAGCGCTCCGGCGAGGGTGCGCAGGTAGGCGGCCTGGCCGTCCAGGACCTCGGGGTCGGTGAACAGGTTGCGGCGGTGCCAGGTCCGCGTCCAGGCGGGCAGGAAGTCGAAGCTGGACAGGTGGCCCTGGAGGCCGTCCACCGCGACGTCCAGGCCGCGTTCGCCGGCCGCGTCGACGAGTGCGGTCAGCTGATCGACGGCGCGCGGGCGGATCAGGGTGCGGTTGGGCTGGAACAGCGGCCAGAGCGGGAAGACCCGGACGTGGTCCAGGCCGAGGGCGGCGACCGAGTCGAGGTCGGCGCGCACGGCGTCCAGGTCGAAGTCCAGCCAGTGGTGGAACCAGCCCTTGCTGGGGGTGTAGTTGACGCCGAAGCGCGGGGCCTGCGGGGTGGTGGTCGCAGTGATCGCGGTGGTCATGGTGGTCACGGGAGGGCTACCTCAACTGGTTCGGGGCGTACGGACGGTGTTGTCGTCCTCGGGGGCTCAGCCCTTGACGGCTCCCTCCTCGACGCCCTGGAAGAAGAAGCGCTGGCAGACGGCGAACACCACGACGATCGGCAGGAAGGCGATCATGGTGCCGGCCGCGATCAGCCGGGGATTGGCGGAGAAGGTGCCGTTGAGGTACTGGAGCCCGACGGTCAGGGTGTACTTCTGCGGGTCGTTGAGCACGATCAGCGGCCAGAGGAAGTCGTCCCAGGCGCCGATGAAGGTGAAGATGACGATCACGCTGAGCATGCCGCGCACGTTCGGCAGGCCGATGTGCCACAGCCGCTGCCAGACGTTGGCGCCGTCCACCAGTGCCGCCTGGTCGAGTTCGGCCGGTACGGCGGCGAAGGCGGTGCGCATCAGCAGGACGTTGAGCATCGCGATCGCCCCGGGCAGGGCCACCCCGGCCAGGGTGTCGGCCAGGCCGAGGCCGCGCACCAGCACGTACTGGGAGACGATGGTGACCTCGCCGGGCAGCACCAGGGTGGCCAGGAAGAGGCCGAGGAGCAGCCGGGCGCCGCGGAACCGCAGCCGGGCGAGGGCGTAGCCGGCCAGGGTGCAGCCGACCACGTTGCCGGTGATGCAGACGGCGGCGACGGTCAGCGAGTTGAGGGCGTACGTCCACACCGGGATGGTGTCGGCGACGGTGCCGAAGTTGCCCAGGGTGGGCTGGTCGGGCAGGAAGCTCGGGGTGCGGGTGTAGACGTCCTCGGTGGGGCCCTTGAGGGCGGTGGACAGCTGCCAGAGGAAGGGGCCGATGACCAGTAGCAGCACGAGCAGCAGGAGCAGGTAGCGGGCGGCGGTCTGCCCGCGGGAGGGGGTGTTGAAGCCGCGGGCGGGCCCGGTGCGGCGGGCGGGGCCGGAGCTGCGGGCGGGTTCGGGGCTGAGGGTGGGTTCGGAGCCGAGGGTGGTCACGGGTTCAGGCCGCCTTCCGGTTCAGCCGCATCAGGAACAGCATCGGGCCGAGGGTGACCACGAACAGCAGCAGGCTGAGCGCGGAGGCGTAGCCCAGATGGCCGTTGAAACCGCGGCTGTACATCTGGATCAGCATCACCACCGACATGTCGCGGCCGCCGGGGCCGCCGAGTCCGTTGGAGAGCACGTACAGCTCGGAGAAGACGCGCAGCGAACTCACCGAGATGAGCGCGGAGATGAGCACCATGGTCGGGCGCACCCCCGGCAGGGTGATGTGCCAGAAGCGGCGCAGCGGGCTCGCGCCGTCCACGGCCGCCGCCTCGTGCAGCTCGTGCGGGACGTTGGCGAGGGCGGAGAGGTAGATGACCATGTAGTAGCCGAGCCCCTTCCAGACGGTCAGGGCGATCGCGCTGAACAGCAGCAGCCAGCGGTCGGTGAGGAAGGGGACCGGGGAGTCGGCCAGGCCGCCCTCCTGGAGCAGGCCGTTGACCAGGCCCCGGTCGTCCAGCACCCAGCCCCAGATCAGCGCCACCACGACGGCGGAGGCGATCACCGGGGTGTAGAAGGCGGTGCGGAAGAAGGTGATGCCGGGGATCCGGCGCTGGACCAGCAGGGCGAGCAGCAGCGGCAGGACGGTCAGCAGGGGGAGGCAGACCAGCATGAACACGATGCTGTTGAGCAGGGCGTCGGCGAGCTGGGTGTCGTCCAGCAGCCGGCCGTAGTTCTCCAGGCCGGTGAACCGGCCGCCGCCGATGGGCTTGGCGTTGGTGAAGGAGAGGATCACCGTGTTGACGGCCGGCCAGAGGTTGAACACGGCCAGCCAGAGTATCGCGGGGCCGGCGAGCAGCCAGGGAGTGAACCAGCGCCGGTGGGTCATGCGGATGCCTTCCTGGGGCTGGGCCTTCCGGGGCCCGGGCGGTACGGGCCCCGGGAAAGGTACGAGACCCGGGGCGGCGGGTGTGGGGGAGGACCCGCCGCTTCGCCAGCGGGTGGGGACGGGACTGCGGGACTTCGGGACTTCGGGACGTCGGGACGTCGGGACGTCGGGACGTCGGGACTGCGGGACTTCGGGACTTCGGGACGTCGGGACTGCGGGACTGCGGGGCGGCGTGGGGTCAGCCCTTGAGCAGCTTGTCGCACTGCTCCACGGCGGTGTCCAGGGCCTGCTTGGAGCTGCTCTGGCCGCTGATGGCGAGGGCGAACTGCTGCTTGACCACGGTGCCCATCGCGTCGTCCACCTCGACCGGCTGGATCAGCTCGGCCTTGGCGAGCGAGGTGAAGGCGATCACCTTGGCGTCGCCGGCGTTGGTGCCGTCGCTCTGGCTGAAGAACGGGTCGTTGGCGGAGGCCTTGGTGGACGGGAACACGCTGGTCAGGTGGGCGAAGGCGGCCTGGTTCTCCGGGCTGGTGACCCAGCGGGCCAGGGCGACCGCGGCGGCCGGGTTCTTGGTGTTCTTCGGGATGGACAGGCCCTGGACGTACAGCGGCGGGGTGCCCATCGCGGGGGAGGGGACGACCTTGGGCGCCAGGGTGGGGTTGTCGGTGGCGAGGCTGGTGATGAAGTTGCCGCCGCCGGTGGTCCAGGCCGCGGTGCCGGCGCTGAACAGCTTGGAGTTGCCGGCGTAGGTGTCGGTGAGCACCCCGTTCGGCATCAGGCCCTCCTTGAAGGCGTCGCGGTACTTGTCGAGCAGCGCGGCGGCCTCCGGGGTGTTGAAGGTGAAGGACTTGCCGTCGTCGGCCATGATCTTGACGCCGATGTTGTAGAGGTCGCCGAGGCCGGGCTTGCGGCTCATCAGGTAGGCCTGGCCGCCCGACTTCTCCTTCATCACCCGGGCCTGGGCGATCAGCTCGTCCAGGCTGGTCGGGGGCTTCTTCGGGTCCAGGCCGTTCTTCGTGAGGAGGTCCGAACTCCAGTAGTTCACATCGGTGTTGAGGTACCAGGGGTAGCCGAAGGTGCCCTGGTAGCCGTGGTAGCGGTAGGCGTTCACGCCGCCGGCCACGTACTCGTCCGCGAGCTTGGGGTCGGCCTTGGCGACGTCCAGCAGGACGTCCTTCTTGGCGAGCGGGAAGGCGAAGTCCGGCGGGAGGTTGACCACGTCGGGCAGGGTGCCGGAGGCGGCCTGGCTGAGCACCTTGTCGGAGTAGCCCTCGCCGGGCTGGTCCAGCCACTCGACCTCGACGCCGGGGTACTTCTTCTTGAAGCCGTCGAGCACGCCCTGCATGTAGTCGGTGAACTTGGGCTTGAGCGCCCAGGTCTGGATCGAGACCTTGCCCTTGACCTCACCGGTGGCGGCCGCACTCGCCACGTTGTCGCTGCTCTTGGTGTCTCCGGAGCCGAGTCCGCAGCCGGTGAGGGCCGCCGCGGTGAGGGCCGTGCTGGTCAGTGCCGCCCAGATTCTTCGCATGAGGGTCTCCCGGTGGTCCTGGGTTCTGGGATGGGTGGTGGTGTTCAGAACCTGCTTAACTAAACCGGTCTAGCTCTGGCAGGGACTATGCTCCCGCCTAAACTTGACTGTCAAGAGAGGAGTCGGATCCTGTGGGCAGACCGACGATCGCCGACATCGCGCGCCAGGCCGGCGTCTCCAAGGGCGCGGTCTCCTTCGCGCTCAACGGCCGCCCCGGTGTCAGCGAGGCGACCAGGGACCGGATCCTGCGGGTCGCCGAGGAGATGAACTGGCGCCCGCACAGCGCCGCCCGCGCCCTCGGCGGCGCCCGCTCCGACGCCGTCGGCCTGGTGATCGCCCGCCCGGCCCGCACCATCGGCGTCGAGCCGTTCTTCAGCCAGCTGCTCTCCGGCCTCCAGGCCGTGCTCTCGGCCAGCTCGGTCGCCCTGCACCTGATGGTGGTCGAGGACACCGCCGCCGAGATGGAGGTCTACCGGCGCTGGGCCTCCGAGCACCGGGTGGACGGGTTCATCGTGGTGGACCTCCAGGTCAAGGACCCGCGGCTGCCCGTCCTGGACGAACTCGGGCTGCCCGCCGTCGTCCTGGGCGGGCCCGGCAAGGGCGGCAACCAGCTGCGGATCTGGGCCGACGACCGCGCGGCGATGCTCTCCATCGTCGACTACCTGGCCGCCATCGGGCACCGCCGGATCGCCCACCTCGCCGGGCTGCCGCACTTCCAGCACACCCAGCGCCGGATCCGCGCGCTGCGCGACGCCTCCCGCCGGCTCGGCCTGGAGGAGGCGCTGTCGGTGCCCACCGACTTCAGCGACGCCGAGGGCGCGGCGGCCACCCGCACCCTGCTCTCCCGGCCCGGGCGGCCCACCGCGATCGTCTACGACAGCGACGTGATGGCCGTCGCCGGGCTGGGCGTGGCCGGGGAGATGGGCGTCTCGGTGCCCGGGGAGCTGTCCATCGTCTCCTTCGACGACTCGGTGCTCGCCCGGATCGTCCACCCGCCGCTGACCGCGCTCAGCCGGGACACCTTCGCGCTCGGCGAGCAGGTCGCGCGCAGCCTGCTGGAGGCGCTGGACGGCGCCGGGCCCGGCCGGGACCTCCAGATGCCGACGCCCCGGCTGACCGTGCGGGAGTCCACCTCGCCGCCGGGCGGCGGTTCCTGACCCCGTCGGGTGGTTGTTGTCCGGGTCGTTGACACCCGTTCTGAACCGGTTTAGCCTCGCTGCGCCGAGAGGGTCCGCTCCTGCTGCCCGCTCCTCCGGCCTCCGGCTCCCCTCGGTTCAGCACCGGCACGCCCGCATGCGGCCGGCCCCCGTCCGCGACGGCGGGCCCGCCCCCACCCCTCCGCCCGATCGGAGCCCCCGCATGTCACGACGCCTACCCCTGCTGCTCAGCGCGGTCCTCGCGACGGCCGCACTCACGGCCACCCCCGCCGCCTGGGCCGCACCCGTGACGGCCGCAGCCCCGCCGCCCGCAGCCACCGCCGGCCCGGGCAGCCAGCCGTACGCCTCCTACTGGTACCCCAGTACGATCCTCAACTGGGACCCGGCCACCGACCCGGACGCCCGGTTCAACCGCTCCCGCGTCCCGCTCCAGCCGCGCACCAGCGACCCGGCCCTGGCCGCCAACCCCAACGCCCGGGCCGGGGAGGGGAAGATCGCCTCGCTGGTCTCCTTCGGCCCCACCTCCAACAACCCCTCCCAGGGCTCCGCCGACCCCAACTACTACGCCTTCGGCTACTGGCAGTACGTCGACAAGCTGGTGTTCTGGGGCGGTTCGGCCGGTGAGGGCCTGATCCTCGCGCCCAACCCGACCGTGATCGACGCCGCCCACCGCAACGGCGTCAAGGTCTACGGCACCGTCTTCTTCCCGCCCGCCGCGTACGGCGGCCAGCTCCAGTGGGTGCGCGACTTCGTCCAGAAGTCCGGCAGCCGCTACCCCGTCGCCGACAAGCTCGCCCAGGCCGCCCAGTACTACGGCTTCGACGGCTGGTTCATCAACCAGGAGACCGGCGGCGGTGATGCGGGCCTGGCCACCGAGCTGCGCGATCTGATGCAGTACACCAAGGCACAGAGCAGCACCGAGTTCATGTGGTACGACGCGATGACCAGCTCCGGCGCGGTCGACTGGCAGAACGCCCTCACCTCTGCCAACTCGCCGTTCCTGCAAGATGGTTCGAAGAGAACCTCGGACTCGATGTTCCTCAACTTCGGCTGGACGTCCGACGGCCTGGACTCCTCCCGCACCCTGGCCCGGCAACTCGGGCGCAGCGAGTACGAGTTGTACTCCGGAATCGACACCGAGGCGAACGGCTACAACACCTCCGTCGACTGGAACACCCTCTTCCCCTCTGGGCAGCCGCACACCACCTCACTCGGCCTCTACCGCCCCGAGTGGACCTGGAAGTCCGCCACCGACCGGGCCGACTTCTACGCCAAGGACGCCCGCTACTGGGTCGGCGCCAACAACGACCCGTCCGAGGTCGACCTCTCCTCCGGGTGGCCCGGCCTGGCGGGCTACGTCGCCGAGTCCTCGTCGATCACCGCCAAGCCCTTCGTCACCAACTTCGATACCGGCCAGGGCGACTTCTACAACGCGGCCGGCACCCGGGTCGCCACCGGCGGCTGGAACAACCTCTCGCTGCAGGACGTCCCGCCGACCTACCGCTGGGTGGTCGACTCCGCCGGCAGCAAGCTCAGCCCGTCCGTCGACTTCACCGACGCCTACCAGGGCGGCTCCTCGCTGCGGCTGACCGGCACCCTGGACGCCACCAACACCGTCCGGCTCTACCAGACCCGCCTGCCGGTCGCCGCGAACAGCAAGCTCGACCTGGTGGTCAAGACCCCGGCCGCCGGCCCGACCAGGCTCAAGGCCGCGGTCTCCTTCACCGACGCCCCGGGCAGCTTCACCACCGTGGACGTCGGCAGCAACACCGGGACGGGCTGGGAGCGGCACACCCTCGACCTCTCCCGGTACGCCGGCCGCACCGTCGCCCAGCTCGCCCTCCAAGTCGCCGGCAACGACCCGGCCTACGACCTGCGGGTCGGCCAAGTCGCCCTCTACGACGGATCGGTGGAGACCCCGGCCGCGCCGAGCGGGCTGACCGTCCTCGGTGCGAGTGACGTGACGGCCGGCGCGAGCCAGTCGCTGCGGCTGTCCTGGACGGCGGCCTCCGGCGGCAACGTCCACCACTACGAGGTGTACCGGCGCAACCCGGACGGCAGCCGGACCTTCCTGGGGGCCACCCCCAACGACGCCTACTTCGTCGGGCGGCTGGACCGGGCGGGCACCGAGGCCGCCACCACGCTGGACGTGGAAGCGGTCTCCACCACCTACGGGCACTCGGCCGTCGCCTCCACCACCGTGGGCTGGAACGGCACCCCGCCGACGGGCTCGACGAACCTCGCGCTCAACCGCCCCGCCACCGCCTCCGGCCAGTGCAACGCCAACGAGGGCCCGGCCAAGGCCGTCAACGGCAGCGTCAGCGGCGGCACGAGTGACAAGTGGTGCACGCTGACGGCCGCCAAGTGGCTGGAGGTGGACCTCGGTTCGGCGAAGAAGCTGAACAGGTTCGTGGTCAAGCACGCCCAGGCGGGCGGCGAGAGCGCCGTGTACAACACCCGGGACTTCTCCGTCCAGACCCGCGCGAAGAGCACCGACCCGTGGACGACGGTCGCCACCGTGACCGGCAACACCGCGGGCACCACCACCCACCCGGTGGACACCACCGCCCGCTACGTCCGGCTGGTCGTCACCAAGCCCACCCAGAACGGCGATCCGGCGGCCCGGATCTATGAGTTCGAGGCCTGGGGCCAGTAGGCGTCCGTACCGCGTAGGCCTCCGTACCGAAAGGACCACCCCCGTGCCGGTCACCACCATCACCGCCGTAGAGAGCACCGACCTGTTCGTCGGCCCCGAGGAGGCCCCGCGCCAGATCCTGCGGGTCACGGTCGAGGGGCCGGCCGCCCCGATCACCGTCAGTGGGACGGGCGTCCGCGGCGAGGCGAGCGGCACGGGGCCGGTCGAAGTCCCCCTGGAGATCACCGGAGCGGCCGTGGGCGCCCAACTGCCCGTCACCGTAAGGGCGGCGACGAGCGAGGCGACCGGCGTCGTGGAGGTCGCCGAGCCCGGCTGGACGATGTTCCTGGTCTCCCACTTCCACTACGACCCGGTCTGGTGGAACACCCAGGCCGCCTACACCTCGCCGTGGGAGCTGCTCGGCGCCGACGCCACCACCCGGCCGCTCTGGGAGCGCAACGGCTTCGCCCTCGTCGACGCCCACCTCGACCTGGCCCTGCGGGACCCGGTGTACAAGTTCGTGCTGGCCGAGGTCGACTACCTGAAACCGTACTTCGACCAGCACCCGGAGCGGCGCGCGGTGCTCCGGACATTGCTGGAGCGCGGGCAGGTCGAGCTCGTCGGCGGCACCTACAACGAGCCCAACACCAACCTCACCGGCGCCGAGACGACCATCCGCAACATCGTCCACGGCATCGGCTACCAGCGCGACATCCTCGGCGGCGACCCGCAAACCGCCTGGCAGCTCGACGTGTTCGGGCACGACCCGCAGTTCCCCGGCCACCTCGCCGCGGCCGGCCTCACCGGCAGCGCCTGGGCCCGCGGGCCGTTCCACCAGTGGGGCCCGATCCAGAAGAACTTCCGCCAGGGCAAGGACGACGCCCGGGTGATGCAGTTCCCCAGCGAGTTCGAGTGGATCGCGCCCGGAGGGGAGGGCGTGCTCACCCACTACATGCCGCACCACTACTCGGCCGGCTGGTGGATGGACTCCTCGCCCGACCTCGCCACCGCCGAACAGGCCGTGTACGAGCTGTACCGCAAGCTCAAGCCGGTCGGGGCGACCAGGAACCTGCTGCTGCCGGTGGGCACGGACTACACCCCGCCGAACAAGTGGGTCACCGCGATCCACCGTTCCTGGGCCGAGAAGTACCTGTGGCCGCGCTTCGTCTGCGCGACCCCGCGGGACTTCCTGGACGCCGTGCGGGCCGAACTCGCCGCCACCGGGCGCCGACCCAGCCCGCAGACCCGCGACATGAACCCGGTGTACACCGGCAAGGACGTCTCCTACATCGACACCAAGCAGGCCCAGCGGGCGGGCGAGGTCGCGGCGGTGGACGCGGAGAAGCTCGCCGCGCTGGCCGTCGTCAACGGGCTCGGGGCCTACCCCGCTGCCGCGCTCGACAAGGTGTGGCGCCAACTCGCCTACGGGGCGCACCACGACGCGATCACGGGGAGCGAGTCGGACCAGGTGTACCTGGACCTGCTGGGCGGCTGGCGGGAGGCGTACGACCTGGCCACGGCCGTCCGGGACGCGGCGCTGGACGCGCTGACGGCGCGGATCGCCACGGCGGGCGTCGGTTCGGCGGGAGCGGAGGCGGGGGCCTCGGTCGTGGTGACCAATACGCTGTCCTTCGACCGGACGGACCTGGTGTCGGTCGAACTCCCCTCCGGTGCCGGGCCGGTGCGGATCCTGGACGAGGCCGGCGCGCCGGTGCCGAGCGCCGTCGACCGGGGCGTGCTGCGGTTCCTGGCCGCCGACGTGCCCGCGCTCGGCTGGCGCACCTGGCGGCTGGTTGGCGGCGAGCCCTCGGCCCCGGCCTGGGTCGAGGCCGAGGGTGCGGTGATCGCCAACGAGCGGTACCGGGTGACGGCCGACCCGGCGCGTGGCGGCGGGCTCCGCTCGGTCTACGACCTGCTGCACGAACGGGAGTTGATCCAGGAGGGCCGGATCGGCAACGAACTGCGGGTGTACGAGGAGTACCCGCAGCACCCGGACTTCGGCGAGGGCCCGTGGCACCTGGTGCCGAGCGGGCCGGTGGTCGGCTCTGGGGATCGCACCGGTTCCGTGCGCCGCGAGACCGGCCCGCTCGGCGAGCGGCTGGTGATCGGCGGGACGGTCGACGGCCTGCGCTACGAGCAGACGGTCACGCTGTGGCGCGGGCTGGACCGGGTCGACTGCCGTACCAGGGTGGTCGACTACTCCGGCGCCGACCGGCTGCTGCGACTGCGCTTCCCGGTGGACGTCCCCGGCGGGCTGCCGGTCAGCGAGGTCGCCGGGGCGGTCGTCGGGCGCGGCTTCGCGCTGCCGGACGTGGACTCGGCGGAGGCGCCGTGGACGCTGGACAACCCGGCCAACACCTGGTTCGGGCTGGGCGCCACCGCACGGGTGGAGCTCACCGACCCGGCGGGGGCGGTCATCGGCTCGCGCGCGCTCGGCGTGGCCGAGGTGGTGGTGCCGACCTTGGACGCGGCCGCCGACGCCCGCCCGCTGGTGGTCGCGCTCGCCCGGGTCGGGGTCACCGCCACCACCTCGGGGGCGGACTGGGCGCGGTACGGCTGGCTGGACGTCGACTCCAACCTGCCGGACTTCCGGATCATCGTCGGTGGTCCGGAAGTCAACGACGCGGCAAGGGAGTTGGTCGAGCGCTCGGGCGAGGAGTACGCGGCCGTGCTCAAGGCGCACGGCGCGGTGTGGGTACCCGCGCTGACACCGCTCGCCGAGGTGTGGCGGCCCGACGCGGACCTGCGGGACCTGCGCTCCCTGCCCGCACTGGTGGTCGCCGAGGTGCCGGCCCTGGTGGACGACCTCGCCGACGCCCGGATCACCGCCGTCTGCCCGATGCCGGTGTCGGACGAACTCGCCGACCACACCGTGGCGTTGCTCAGCTTCGGCCTGCCCGGCTTCGCGGTGGACACCACCGGGGCGCTGCACCTGTCGCTGATGCGCTCCTGCACCGGCTGGCCGTCCGGGGTGTGGATCGACCCGCCCCGGCGCACCCTGCCCGACGGAGCCTCCTTCCAACTCCAGCACTGGACGCATGAGTTCAGCTATGCGCTGGTGGGCGGCGACGGCGACTGGCGGGCGCAGACGCTGCCCGCGCAGGGCCAGGAGTTCAACCACCCGCTGTACGCGCGGATCGTGGCCGCGCCGCAGGACGGGCCGCTGCCCGCCACCCTGTCCTGGCTGCGGGTCGAGCCGCAGCGCGAGGTGCTGCTCGGCGCGCTCAAGCCGGCCGGGAACCCGATCGCCCACGGCTCCGCGGCGCCCGTCCGGCCCGAGCTGACCGTGCGGCTGGTCGAATCCACCGGCCTCGGGCGGACGGCCGGGCTGGGTGGTGCACTCGGGCTGACCGATCTGCGGGCGGCCGACCTGCTGGAGCGCCCGCTCGGCCCGGCCGGGCTCGACCTGCCCGGCTCGGCCATCGCCACCCTGCTCGCCTCGCCCGGCGTCTCGGCCCGGGCCGGGGTCGCGGTGCTCGGCCCGGTCGCCGAACCCGCCCAGCCCGTCCACGCCCGCTACTGGCTGCACAACCGGGGCCCGGCGCCGCTCGGCTACCTGCCGGTGTCCGTCGGTGCCTCGCCCGGGCTGCTGCGGACGGCGGGGGAGCCGGTGACGCTCTCCGTCGCCCTCTCCTCCCAGCTGCGGGACGCCGCCGTCGAGGGCACGGCCGTGGTGCTGCCGCCGGAGGGCTGGGCAACCGGCCTCGGCAGCCGCCCGTACCGGCTCGCCCCCGACGGCCACCTGCGCTTCCCGGTCACCCTCACCCCGCCGGCGGACGCCCGGCCCGGGCTGCACTTCGCCGCCGTCCGGATCGAGCACGACGGGCAGCAGGTCGAGGACGTGGTCACCATCGCCGTCGGCGACCTCCCCGAGCTGTTGCCCGTCCCCGGGGACGCGCCCGAGGACTGGACGGCCGCCCAGGGCACCAAGGCGGTGACCGGCCGGGACACCGGGCTGTCCGTGGAGGCGTCGCACCAGACCCTGCGCGTGGCCCCCGGCGGGCGGGGCGTGCTCGGGCTCACCCTCACCAACCGGACGCGCGGCGAGATCCGGGGCGAGCTGCAACTGGTCTCGCCCTGGGGGACGTGGGAGGCCATCGCCGACCCGGTGCGCGGGTTCACCGTCCCGGCCGACTCGGCCGTCACCGTCGACTTCGCCGTCACCGCCCCCGAGTCGCTCGACCCGGGCGCGTACTGGGCCCTCGCCAAGGTCATGTGGTTCGGCCGCTGCCAGTACGCCCCCACCGTCGCCCTGGTGGTGGAGGGATGACCCTCGGCCTGCTCGACGGACGCCCCCTCCCGCGCACCACCCTCGACGCCCGGCTCGCCGCCCTGCGGGGTGGCCCGCGCTCCACCGCCCTTCCCCTGCCCGGCAGTTCGGAGGACCGCCAGCTCACCCGGTGGGTCGCCCAGGTGCTGCTGACCGAGGCCCTCTGCGAGACGGTCGCCGCCGAACGCGGCCTGCCCGTTGCCGCTTCCGGTCCGGCCCGCCTCGACCAACAGGCCGCCGTCGAGCTCGGCTCCATCACGGCGGCCGCCTACGAGGGCAGCGCGGCGGTCCGCGCCGTCTACGCGGCCGTGACCGCCGACATCGAGCCGTCCGCCGCCGACCTCGCCCACTACCGCACCCTGACCGCCCGCCCACCGGCCACCCGCTGGCACCTCGCTCTCCCCGACGGCGCCTTCGAGGCCGACCCCGACACCCTCCCGGAGGCCCTGGCCGAGGCGCTCCGCGCAGCCCCGCGGGGCGAGTGGGTCACCGTCGGCCCCTGGACAGCGATGCTCCTCGCCACCCTCACCGCCCCGCAGAACCCCGACCCCACCCCGGCCCTCCGCGAGGCCGCCCGCCGCGCGGAGTTCGTCCGCTGGCTCGACCACGAACGCGCCCAACGCCTCACCCTGGTACCGGGATTGGAGCACCCCGGCGACCCGGCCCAACCCGACAACCACCACCGCCACTGACCCGCCGGGTTGGTGCCCCTGCCGCGCCCGGCCCCCGGGCGCGGCAGGGGGGTGGCTTCGTTAGGCTGCCGCCATGATTCGTGCAGTGGTGTTCGATGTCGGCGAGTGCTTGGTGGACGAGACCCGGGAGTACGGTACCTGGGCGGATTGGCTGGGCGTGCCTCGGCACACCTTCGTCGCGCAGTTCGGCGCCGTGATCGCGGAGGGCCGCGACTACCGCGAGACGTTCCAGGTCTTCCGGCCGGGATTCGACCTGTACGAGGAGCGCGAGAAGCGGGCGGCAGCCGGTCAGCCCGAGACGTTCGGCGAGGACGACCTGTATGCCGACGTCCGACCGGCCCTCGCGCAGTTGAGGGCGGAGGGCCTCTGGCTCGCGATCGCGGGCAACCAGACGGTGCGGGCCGGCGCGATCCTGCGCCGGCTGTTCACGGACGACGTCGACCTGATCGGCACCTCCGACGACTGGGGCGCGAGCAAGCCGGATCCGGCGTTCTTCGAGCGCGTCGCGAAAGCGGTCCCGGCGCGACCGGAGGAGATCCTCTACGTCGGCGACCGCCTCGACAACGACGTACTTCCGGCTGCCCGGGCCGGGATGTGCACGGCACTGATCCGTCGGGGGCCGTGGGGCTGGATCCAGCAGCACGACCCCGCAGCCGATCGGGCGACCTTCCGGATCGACTCGCTCAGCGAGCTGGCGGAGCTGATCGCGAAGGCTAACGCTGGAGTGAACTGAGCGTTGCCGCCCAGGAGTAGAGGCGGTCGTCGACGCGGCGGACCGAGTCAGAGTCCTGCCAGCTCGCGAGCGCCCGGCGGGCCTCTCGGATGCGCTCCATTCCGGTGGCGTACCAGGTCGCGCCCAGCTGATCGAGTGCCTGCTCCAGCAGAGCGCATGCCGCATCAGGCCGTCGAGCGGCGGCCTCGACGGCTGCGAGGTCGCCGAGAACCACCACTCGCTGCTTGCCGGCCGTCTCGGGCAGATCCGCGAGCACCGCCTCAAGGGTGGTTCGGGCCTGGGGGATCAGGCCGGCTGCCAGCTCCGTGCTTCCCTTGAAGGCTGCCAGCCGGGTGGACGAGAACCAGGTGAACCACTCGGGGCTGCGGTGCTCGCCGCCCGTGCTCATGGTCTCCTCCGCCCGGCGCAGGATCGTCAGCGCTTGCCGGTGGTCGCCGCAGCGGGTCAGGCATTCCGCCTCCACGGCGTCGAGCCACGCCAGCAACTCTGCAGAGGCGGGTCCCCGCCGGGCGTACGTGCGGGCAGCCCGCATCCGCTCGGCGGTGTCCTCGCGGCGCCCCGCCCAGCCCGGGACGAACGCGGAGTGCCCGAGGATGGCCGCGCCGAGCAGCGGGTCATCGGCCTCACCTGCGGCTTGCAGGGCACGTACGAACGTGGCATCGGCGACCTCCGGCTGGCGGAGGTCGAAGAACTGGATCCGGCCCGCGAGGAGAAGGCTCTCCGCGAGGGCGGACGCGAGCACCCTTCGGGCGATGCCGTCGGTCTCGGCCAGCAGAGCCGCACCCAGGTTGGCGTGCTCGGCGACCGCCTGGTGCAGCGTGGCGGGCGGAACGCTCCAGTAGAGGCGTCGATGGGCCTCGGTGACCGCAGCGAAGTCCGCACCCACGGTCGGTGGCTGCGTCGCGGATGCAGCGGCCGGCCTCGGCAGCGCATGGGCGGCCGAAGGGCGACGGCCCGTGAGCGGCCGGGCCCCGTTCGGCCCCGGCCGGACGCTGTCGTCCCACGGCGCCCGGAACCCGAGGTCCTCGATCGGCAGGCGCAGGACGTAGGTGAGAAGCTGCTGGTGGTCATCGCGCGGCCAGGGCGGGTTGGGAGACTCCCACCGCCCGATCTGTTTGCGACTGACGACGATCTCCCCAAGGCCGAGCTGGCGGGCTGCGTCATGCAGGGCGGATGCGAGCGCCTGTTGGCTGGAGAGGCCGCGAGCCTGGCGGGCGGCCTTGAGAGCGGTGTTGCCGATGGACCGGGGCATGATGTCCTCCGAGCTGCTGATGCCACATCAACCATACGGCTGGCAGGGACGCATGCAAGACTCTCACTCGCCTCGTGAACGGTGAAAGGCTCTCAAAAGTCCCCCAGAGGTCGCACCAAGGGGGTTCAGGGGGCCTGGGTGAGAGCCGACGATTCCTACATCACCGCCTGGCGCGGAGCGACTACGGAATGTGGGATCACATGCCTGACATGGCACATCGAGGGCTCATCGTCAGCCCGCTCAAGACAGCTCGATTCCCCGTGCCGTTGGAGTGGGGTGTGCCGCCGGACGGTGCGGCGGTCCCGCCGGCACGGAGGTTGGTGTTGGAGATCGCGCGCGTCTGGGGCATGCCGTTCTCCGCAGAAGCACTACAAGAACTGGAGCTCTGCGCGAGTGAGGTGATCGCGAACGCGATGGAGCACGCGAAGGCGAGGTGTACGGTGACCGTTCGCCGAGTCGGCGAACGGCTGCGAGTCGAGGTCGAGGATCCCGTCCCGAACTTCGAACGCTGTGCAGCGGACCCGGAATCGACCAGTGGACGTGGGTTGATGCTGGTTGAGGCGCTTGCCGACGCTTGGGGCTGGCACCCGGCGGGGGAGGGCAAGGTCGTGTGGTTCGAGATCCTGGGAGCGTGTGAGGCGCAGGACCTCACGCACGGTTGGGGCTCGGCGTACGACCTCCTTTCGCCGCGGTCGGTGGCGTGATGCCCCCGCCGCCCAGGCGGTCCGCCGCGCCTCCGCCGGTGACACCTGAACTCGTCTGCACTTTCAGTGCGATGAGAAGTGCTGTCACTGCTGCCAGGCCGATGCGGTGGGCCCGTCTTCGCTGTCGGGGTGGTGGCCGGGTTCGTCGCAGGCCGAGATCGCTGGACGACACCGGTGGCGACGTATGGGCGATCGGGGAGCGCGGTTGCCGGCCCGCCGAGCAGTGTGCTCGGCGGGCCGGTGCGACTGTGACCACCCGCTGGCACCCCGGGAAGCCGCACGAAGGGCGGAGTTCGTCCGCTGGCTCGACCACGAACGGGCCCGACGCCTCACCCTGGTCGAGGGATTGGAGCACCCCGGCGACCCGGCCCAACCCGACAACCACCACCGCCACTGACCCGCCGGATCGAAGCCCCTGCCGCGCCCGGCCCCCGGCGCGGCAGGGGGGTGGCTTCGTTAGGCTGCCGCCATGATTCGTGCAGTGGTGTTCGACCGGGCGACTTTCCGGATCGACTCGCTCAGCGAGCTGGCGGAGTTGATCGCGAAGGCCAACGCTGGAGTGAACTGAGCGTTGCCGGCCAGGAGGACCCTGAACCGAAGTCCGTCGCGCGAGTGCGTGTGTCGGGCTCGCCTAGTCCCCGGCCCGAGCCCAGAGCCCGGCCAGGTGCGCGTGCAGGAGTTCCTCGGCCTCCGCCGCCGTGCGGTGGCCGACCAGCACGTGTCCGGTGAGTCCGTCGGCGAGGGCGAGCAGGGTGCGGGCCTCGCGCCGGGCGCCTTCGGCGTCGACGCCCGTCTCCTCGACCAGTCGGGCCAGCAGCCCTTCCAGGCCCGTGTAGCTGTTCCGGAGGCCGGCCGCCAGTGCCGGGTTGACGGCGGCCGCGGCGAGGAAGGCCAGCCAGATCCGTGCCTCCGCCCGGCGTTCGTCGCCCAGCAGCGCGACCTCGCCGACCACGTGGCCCACCGTGCTCGCGGCGGACTGTGCGGGGCTGCCCAGCACCCGGCCGTGTGCCCGTTCGGTGACGCGTTCGCCGATGTGGCCGAGGGCGAACTGCAGCATCTCCTCCTTGGTGCGGAAGCAGCGTTGGACGGCGCCCACCGAGACCTCGGCGCGGACGGCGACGTCCCGCAGGGTGACGCCCTCCAGCCCCTGTGCGTCGATCAGCGCGCACACCGCCTCGGCGATCCGTCGACGCCGCTCCTCGTGGTCCACCTGCTTGGGCATCCGCCACTCGCCTCCCAACCCGTTGTCCCGCCATCCCGTTATTCCGATGCGATCGTATCGGTTCCCCGGCTAAGGTTCCGATGCAACCGCATCGGAACACGTCAGGAGAGCCCCCATGTGGAAACTCCCCGCCACCGCCATCGCCGCCGCGGTCCGCAGCGGCGAGGTGTCCGCGCTCGAGGTGATGGACGCCCACCTCACCCGCATCGCCGAGGTCAACCCGCACGTCAACGCCGTCACCCAGGTCCTCGCCGACCGCGGCCGCGCCGCCGCCCGGGAGACCGACCGGCTCCGCGCCACCGGCGAGCGGCTCGGCCCGCTCGCCGGGGTGCCGTTCACGGTCAAGGAGTGCATCCGCATCGAGGGCGTCCCGACCACCTTCGGTACCCCGCGCTTCCGCGGGCTCACGGCTCCCGCCGACGCCATCCCGGTCGCCCGGCTGCGCGCCGCCGGGGCGATCCCGATCGGGCACAGCAACCTGCCCACCCTGATCCTGGCCGGGATGCACACCCGCAGCGAGCTGTACGGCGACACCCGTAACCCGTGGGACGCCACCCGCACCCCCGGTGGCAGCAGCGGCGGGGACGGCGTGGCGGTGGCCACCGGCATGGCCGCGCTCGGGCTCGGCAACGACTCCGGCGGCTCGCTCCGGATCCCGGCCGCCTTCTGCGGCGTCGCCGCGCTCAAGCCGACCACCGGCCGGTTCGCCGCCGACCAGCGCATGCTGGGCCCGGACGACCCCGGACCGGCCTCCCAACTGCTCGTCACCGACGGCCCGTTGGCGCGTACGGTGGCCGACCTGCGGCTCGCCTACGAGACCCTGGCCGGCCCCGACCCCCGGGACCCGCGCGCCGTACCCGCACCGCTGTACGGTGACCCGCTCGCCGGCAAGCCCAAGGTCGCCGTCGTCGCCGACCCGGGCAGCCACGGTGTCCACCCCACCGTCCGCCGCGCCGTCGAGGCCGCCGCCGAGGCCCTGCGCGACGCCGGGTACGAGGTCCGCGAGGTCCCCGACGTCCCCCGGCTGGACGAGGCCCTGGACGCCTACCTCCGGCTCACCCACACCGAGTTCGCCCCCAGTTGGCCCGCCGTACGGCAGTTGCTGGGCGAGGGCGGTGACCGCTTCATCGAGCTGGCCATGCGCAGCGCCCCGCCCGTCGACGCCCCTGGGCTGATCGCTCTGATGGGCACCTGGATGAACATCCGCCGCTCCTGGACGGAGTTCCTCGACGAGTACCCGCTGCTGCTGGGCCCGGTCTTCACCGAGCCGCCGGTCGAACCGGGTCTGGAGTCCCGGGACCAGGCGGGCCGGGACCGGTTCGGCGCGGCCAGGCGGCTCTGCTCGGTCACCAGCTTCGTCGGCGTCCCGGCCGTCGCCGTCCCCACCGGACTGGACGCCGACGGTCTGCCCACCGGCGTGCAACTCGTCGGGCGGCCGTTCCGCGAGGATCTCTGCCTGGCCGCCGCCCAGAACGTCGAGGACCGCCTCGGCACCCTCACCCCGATCGACCCGCGGCCCTGAAGCGGCTGGGCCCCACCCGGGGGCCCAGCCGCCTACCGCCTGCTGCCAACCGCAGCTAGGTCGGCCTCCACCACGGAGGCGCCGACACACAGCACCACGCAGTCTCGTCGAATGGTTCGACCCTCCTGGCCGACAGCCTCAGCGGGCGCGGCGCTGAGGAGCGCCGAGGTGGGTGAGGACGGCGAGGACGCGCCGGTCGCCGCTGTCCTCGGGCGGGAGGTCGAGTTTCAGGAAGATGTTCCCGACGTGCTTGTGCACGGCCCGCTCGGTGACCACGAGGCGATCGGCGATCTCGGAGTTCCCGTACCCCTGGGCCATCAGCGCGAGGACCTCGCGTTCGCGCTCGGTGAGCCGGGACAGCGGGTCGGTGCGCGTCGCGAGCAGCTGCCGGACCACGTCCGGGTCCAGCGCCGTGCCGCCGGCCGCCACCCGGTGGAGCGCGTCGAGGAAGTCGTCGACGCGGGCGACCCGGTCCTTGAGCAGGTAGCCGACGCCGGTGCCGTCGGCGAGCAGCTCGCGGGCGTAGGTGTCCTCGACGTACTGGGAGAGTACGAGGATCGGCAGCCCCGGGACGCGTTCCCGGGCGTGCAGCGCGGCCCTGATGCCCTCGTTGGTGAAGGAGGGTGGGAGCCGGACGTCCACCACGGCCACGTCCGGCCGGTGGGTGACGGCGGCCGTCAGGAAGGACCCGGCGTCCCCGGTAGTCGCCAGCACCTGGTTCCCCACGGCCTCCAGCAGGGCGGTGAGCCCCTGCGCGAGCAGCGCGTTGTCCTCGGCGATCACGATCCGCACGGGCACTCCACGGTGATCACGGTGGGGCCGCCGGCCGGGCTCCGGACCAGCAGGACGCCGTCGACCGCCTCGACGCGCTGCCGCACGCCGCGCAGTCCGGTGCCCTGTGGTCCGGTACCGCCGCCGCCCTCGGTCGCGCCGCCTCGACCGTTGTCGGTGATCTCCGCCCGCAGGGTGGCGCCCGTCCTGGCCAGGGTGACGGTCACGGCGCCGGCGTCGGCGTGCTTGGCCGCGTTGGTGAGTGCCTCGGTGACGGCGAAGTACACGGCGACCTCGATCTGGGCAGGTACGTCGCCGAGTTCACCGACCTCCAGGGTGGCGGGCACCGGGCAGCGGGCGACGACCGCCGAGACCGCGCCGGCCAGGCCCCGGTCGGCGAGGACCGGCGGGTAGACGGAACGCAGCACGTCGCGCAGCTCGGCCATCGCCTCCTCGGCGCCCTCCCTGGCCCGGGTCAGCAGCGGGCCCACCGCGGCGGGGTCGGAGCCCAGCGTCCGTTCGGCGAGGCCGAGTTGCATGGCGAGGGTGACCAGCCGGGCCTGGGTGCCGTCGTGCAGGTCCCGCTCGATGCGGCGCAGCTCGTTGCCGTGCGCGACGATCGCGCCGGCGCGGGTCCGGTCCAGCGTGGACACGCGCTCGGCGAGGACCGCGGCGGTCGAGGGGGCGAGCAGCCACCGGCTCAGCGCGGCCGCCGTCCTGGCGAGCAGGGGCGGGCCGAACAGGGCGAGCAGCACGCTCAGCAGGAACTGGGGAACCCCGGCGTAGAACGCGGACCCCCAGCTGTCGACCGGGACGTTAAGCATCGGCCGGATCGGATCGCCGGCGGGGAACAGCCACCACAGGGCGATGAGCGCGAGCACGACCGCCGGGAACAGGAACAGCGCCGTGCCGAGCAGCCCGAGCACGGTGCCGGCGACCGCCATGACGACCGCCCAGCGCAGGTCACGGCCGGTCGCCGGGTCGGCGAGGACCGTCGCCAGGCGCCTTCGCGGGTGCGGTCCGGCCGGTGCCGTGGAGCGGGCGGTGGAGCTCGTCGTGGAGCGCGCCGCAGAGCGTCCCAGCAGGGCGCGTTCGCCGTCGGCCAGCCACCGCAGCAGCCGGAGCTCGGGCGGCAGGACGAGCAGGCCCACGCCGACCAGGCAGAGCGCCGCCGAGTACAGGAGGACGGGCACCAGCACGAGCAAGGCCAGTCCGCGGACGAACACCGCAGCACAGTACCCGGCGGCACGGGCCGAACGCGCAGCGCCCGCCCGCGTCGCGCGTGTCACCCGCGACGCCCGCTTCGTCATCGAAGTGTCGTTCACGGCGGCCAGTCTCCCCTCCTCGGGCTCCCGGCGCAGTGGAGCGTGCTACACCATCGGTCGACGCGCCTGCACGATCGTCCCGGCCCGCTCGCGGTTCGTAGCGTCACGGCCATGAAACGCATGAAACACCTGGAACGAACGGACACTTCGGGCGGCTCACGCACCGAGCTGGTGCTCTTCCTGACGATCAGCTTCGTCGGCGCCTGGATCACCATGATCCCGCTCTGGCTGGACGGACTCCGCCGGACGAGCGCCGCGCAGGGGACGCCACGGCTGGCGGCGGTGTGCATGGTCCTGATGATGCTGGTGCCGGCCCTGACCGCCTTCGGCCTCACCGTGCGCGGCCGGGGCCCGCGCGAGGCCCTGCGGCTGCTCGGGCTCACCCGGTCCACCCCCTGGCGGCACGAACTCCGTTCCGTCTCCGTCGCGTTGGCGATCCCGCTCGGCCTCACCGCGGCCGGCCTGAGCGTCGCCACGCTCACCGGCTGGTACACCCCCGCGCACCTGCCCGGGCCCGGCACGGTCGTGCCGCTGGTGCTGAGCGCGCTGGTGTCCGTACCGCTGTACTTCGGCGAGGAACTCGGCTGGCAGGGCTACCTGTTGCCCCGGCTGCTGCGGTACGGCCGGACCCGCGGACTGCTGATCGGCGGCGCGATCTGGGGCGCCTGGCACGTCCCGATGACGGCGCTCGGCGGGAGCTACCCCGGGCATTCGGTACTGCTGGGCATACCCGTCGCGGTGGTGACGGCCATGCTGCTCGGTACGGTCATCGCCTCCATCCGGTTGTCGACCGGGTCGGTGTGGGCGGCCGTCGCTGCGCACCTGTCGCTCAACGAGTTCACGCTGCCGCTGACCCGCGAGGTCTCGGGCCGCATCGTCGACCCGCTGCTCGCCGGCCCGTTGAGCATCTCGACCTGGCCGGTGACCGCCCTCGTGGTGCTGGTCGGCTGGCTGGCCCACCGGCGGAGTGCCGGTCCGGGCGGCCGGGTGTTGCGGAACGGGCACCTCCGTTGAGCGGCGTCGGGCGGTGCGACATGATCGAGGTCCGCCCGATTCCCTGGAGGTACGACGTGACACGGCCCGAGCTGGCGTGGTCCGACGAGGCGCCGACCGACGCGGTACGGCCTGGTGCGGTACGGCCCGGTGCGGTACGGACCGAGGTGGCGAGGACGGAGGCGGCGAGGGCCGACGTCGGGTGGGCCGAGCGGCTGGTGGAGCGTGACGGTATTCGGCTCGTCTGCCGGGACTGGGGCGGGCCCGGCCGGCCCGTCGTGCTGCTGCACGGGCTCGCCGGCCACGCCGGTGAATGGGACGCGCTGGCGGCGGAGTTGAGCACCCGGTACCGGGTCGTCGCGGTCGACCAGCGCGGACACGGCGCGAGCGAGCGCCGCCCGCCGGAGGTCTCGCGTGCCGCCTACGTCGCCGATGTGGTGGCCGTCGTGGAGCAGTTGGGGCTGCGGCGCCCGGTCCTGGCCGGGCAGTCGCTGGGCGGGCACACGGCCATGCTGACCGCCGCCGCGCACCCCGGACTGGTCAGTGGCCTGGTGCTGGTGGAGGCCGGCCCGGGCGGGCCGAACCCGGACGTGGCCGTGGAGGTCGGCGGCTGGCTCGACTCCTGGCCGACGCCGTTCCCCGCCCGCGAGGCGGCCGTCGAGTTCCTCGGCGGCGGGCCGGTCGGCGCGGGCTGGGCGGCCGGACTGGAGGAACGCGGGGGCGGCTGGTGGCCGCGCTTCGAGCGGGAGGTGATGGTGGACTCACTGGCGGAGCTCACCCAGCGGTCCTACCTGGCGGAGTGGGCGCGGATCGCCTGCCCGACCCTGGTCGTGCTGGGCCAGTCCGGGTTCGTCCCGGCGGCGGAGGCCGAGGAGATGCTCCGGCGGGGCCCCGCCACCATGGCCGTCAGCATCCCCGGCACCGGCCATGACCTGCACCTGGAGCGGCCCGAGGCGCTGCACGGGGTGCTCGCGGAGTTCCTCGACGGTATCGGCTGAGAGGTCCGGCGGGCGGATGGAAACGGCACGGCGCTACTGGTTCGCGCTGCTGGTGTGCGGGGTGCTGCCGGCCGCGTCCGTCGGGCATCCGGCAGCTGCTGAACCTGGCGGTACCGGCCGCTGTGCTGCTCATCGCCGCGGGCGTCGCGTACGGCGTGGGCGTGGGCGTGGGCGTCGGCGGCCGCAGCCACGGCCGGGCCCCGGCTCGGTGAGAGTCGGGGCCCGGCCCTGCGACGGATCCGTCTCGTGAGCGCCTCAGGCGGCGGACCGTGGCCCGGTACGACCGGGCTGCGGCGGCGGCGCGCCCGACCGGTCACCTGTCAGCAGTTGACGACGCTGTGGACCGGGGACCAGTTGCCGTTCGGATCCTGGCTGTGGGCGGGGCCGGTGGAGAACACCCAGGCGCCGCTGGGGCCGTACATGCGGGCAACGGTGTTGGTGGTCTGGTTGTTGTCCCAGGAGCCGGGGCCGGACCAGGTGCTGAAGTAGTAGCGACCGCAGTTGTACATGTCGACCTCGTCACCGGAGTACCAGGTGCCGCGGTAGGCGCACATGTGCTTGTAGTCCGCTCCGCCGCCCGCACACGGGTCGTAGGCGAGGGCCCCGTCACCGGTGAGGTCGCGCGGGTGGTCCTCGCCGGGCACGGTCAAGTACACGGTGGCACCGTCGAGTTGGATCAGGTTGGGGGCGACTTGGGTGCCGCCGGTGGTGGCGAGGTAGCTGTCGGCCTTCTCCTGGAGGGAGGCGGCTTGGTCGGTGGTCAGTCCGGCGGCTCGGGCCTGGGCGGTGAAGGCGGCGGCGCCGGGGGCCGCGGTGGCCTGGCCGCCGCCGATTAGCGCTGTGAAGAACGCCAGGACGGCAGCGCTCAGTAACACCGTGATTCTGGATCGCATCGGGCGACTCCTCGTCAGAGTGGTGTTCGCAGCAGTGGACTGCTGACGGGATGGAGTCTTGTTGCGACGTTCCGTAGCGTCAATGTGGAGAATCAGCCATCATCATGTCCATGGCGAAATCACCTAAGGACCCGACGGCCCACCGTCAGCTCGGCTTCGCCTCCGGCCCGAACCGGTGCCGGTACGCCGACGGCGAGATGCCCGTCTCCCGGCGCACCAGCATCCGCAGGTTGGCGGCCGTGCCCAGCCCGCTGCGGCGCGCGACCACCTCCATCCGGGACTCGCCCCGCTCGATCAGCCGGCAGGCCAGGGCCACCCGTTCCCCGGTGAGCCAGGCCAGCGGCGTGGTGCCCAATTGGGCGCGGAACCGGCGGTGCAGCGTGGCCGGGCTGACCGCCGCGCGCGCCGCCAGCTCGGCGACGGTGAGCGGTGCGTCCAGCCGCTCCTGCGCCCAGGCCAGCAGCGGCGCCAGCGACTCGTCCGGCCGCTCGGGCACCGGCCGCTCCACGAACTGCCGCTGTCCGCCGTCCCGGTGGGCCGCGAAGACCAGTCGGCGGCTCACCGCGTTGGCGATCTCGGCGCCGTGGTCGCGGCGCACCACGTGCAGGCCCAGGTCGAGCGCGGCCGCGCTGCCCGCGGCCGTCAGGATGTCGCCGTCGTCCACGAACAGCACGTCCGGTTCGAGCCGGACGGACGGGAAGCGGGCCCGGAAGTCGTCCGCCCACTGCCAGTGCGCGGTGGCCCGCCGCCCGTCCAGGACCCCGGCCTCGGCCAGCGTGAAGGCGCCGCTGCAGAACCCGACCAGCCGCGCGCCCCGCGCGTGCGCCCGCCGGACGGCCTCCAGTACGGCGGGGCGGCGCGGCACCTCGACGTCGGGCCGGTTCGGGACGATCAGGGTGTCCGCCGTGTCGGCCGCCTCCAGGCCGGCGACCCCGGTGAGGGTGAAGAACCCGTCCCGCATCAGGGTGCTGGGCTCGGGGGAGCAGAGCCGGAAGTCGTACAGTTCACGGCCGACCTCCGGCCTGCGCAGGCCGAACACCTCGGTGGCGCAGCCGAGTTCGAAGGGGTTCGAGTTGGCGTCGACGATCACGACGACCCGGTGCGGGCCGGCCGTCGGGCCGGCCGTCGGGGAGTGCGGCGGAGGCTGCGAGGATCCTTGCGACATGTGCCATTTCTAGCACTCACGCCGGGCGGGCGGGGCGGCCCAGGATGGGCGCATGAGCAACCGACCCATCGCCCTCGACCAGGCCCTGGCCACCTTCGACGCCCTGTGGAGCCCCCGCATCGTCACCCGCGTCAACGACTACGACGTCCGGATCGCCAAGGTCCACGGCGAACACGTCTGGCACGCCCACGACGACACCGACGAGTTCTTCCTCGTCCTCGACGGCGAACTCCGCATCTCGCTGCGCGAATCCGGCGGCGAGCGCACCGTGCTGCTCCCGAAGGGCTCCGTCTTCACCGTCCCGCGCGGCACCGAGCACAGGCCGCAGGCCCCGAACGGCGCCGCGATCCTGATGTTCGAACCCACCGGCACGCCCACCGTCGGCGACCGCCACGACCCCGTCCCGGCCCACATCGACGCGACCACCGGTCACGCCCTGGACACCTGACGGCGCCGGAGCACCGGCCGACGGGCGCGGTAGCGTCGACCGCATGAGTGAACTCAGCGACTGGACCTACGTGGTGACGGACATCGAGGTGGACGGCCCCTGGGTGAGGATGATGAACCGATGGACTGTGTAGAGCTGAGGCGGCGCTTCCTGGGCGCCCGTGCTCTGCTCCTCCTGCCCGTGGCCGCGCTGCTTGCCTCCGGCTGCGCGTCGAACCAGGCCCGGGTGGACTCGGAGGACCGGCGGAGTGCCCCGGCTGCCACTGCTGCCGCTACGACCGTGGCGCAGATCCGCACCGATGTCGACCCGTTGAAGCGCCGCTTCCCGCAACTGGGCGAGCTGTCGGCGACGAAGTGGATCGGCCGGACACTGGGTAAGGACGGCGGTTCGGGGGTTCCCGGGCCGACCGACGTGAGCCTCGACGGTTTCGCCCAGATCGATCCCGCGACGCTCGCGAGCATCACCGGGGGCGGGACGTGGACGGAGCAGGGCATCGACTGTCCCGTTCCGGGCGCACTCGCCGCAGAGCTCGGTGACACCAAGTCGGCGTGGCTGCACAGCGAATCGTTCGACCGGACGGTCACGCAGAGCCAGTACTCGGGGAGCTTCTACTTCGACAAGCGGAACAGCCGGGTCTTCTTCTGCACGGTGAATCCGAAGTCCCGCCTGGACTGATCCGGCTCGACCGGCCGGGCCACTCCGTCGAGGCCGTGGCCGCTCCCGCTCCCGGGGGCGGCCACGGCCGTGCCGGGGAGCCGGGCTACCGGCGGAAGGCCGCGGGGGTCGGGCCGTTCGGGCGGACGGTGATGCTGTAGGCCGCCCCGCTCGGGCGGGAGTGGAACTCCAGCGGGCCCAGCGGGAGCAGGAGGTCCAGCAGGGCGGTGCTCTCCCGCAGGGCGAACTGGGTGCCCAGGCAGGCGCGGGCGCCGAGGCCGAAGGGGAGGTAGGCGCCGAGCTCGGTGGGGCGGGCGCCGCCGGGGGCGAAGCGGGTGGGGTCGAAGCGCTCCGGGGACGGCCACAGCGCCGGGTCGCGGTGGGTGAGGTAGGGGCAGACCAGCACGTCCGTCCCGGCGGCGATGTGGTGGCCGGCGATCACGTCGTCCTCGACGGCGTGCCGGGGGAGCAGCCAGGCGGAGGGGTAGAGCCGGAGGGTCTCGCTGACCAGCGCGTGCGGGTCGGCGTGCCGGGCGCCGGGGTTGTCGTCGAGCAGCAGGAACAGCCAGGTCAGCGTGGTGGCGGTGGTCTCGTGGCCCGCGACCAGCAGGGTGACCAGCTCGTCGCGGATCAACCGGTCGGTGTACTCGGGGTGTCGGTCGGCGGCGTCGAGCAGGACGCGCAGCACCCCCGGCTCCGGGAGGTCGGCGGCGGCGCGGGCCGCGTCGATCGCGGCCTGGGCGACGGCGTCGATCCGGGCGAGGTCCTCGGCGACGGTGTCCCGGGCGTCGGCGGCGTTGGTGGGCAGCTTCGGCATCGCGGCCACCACCCGCTCCACCGAGCGCAGTTCGGTGTCCGTACGGTCGTCGAGCGGCAGCCCGGTGAGCGCCCGCCAGACGGTGTCCAGGGCGAAGCCGCGCATCTCCTCGGCCACGTCGAAGGTCTCCCCGCTGCGCCGGTACCCCTCCCAGCGCTCGGCGGTGCGGCGCGCGGCGGCGGCGATCCGCTGCTCGTAGCGGCGCATCCCGGTGCCCGTGAACTGCGACTGCAACAGCCGCCGTTGGCGCTTCCAGGCCTCCCCGGTGGCGGACAGCACGCCGTCGCCGACCAGCATCCGGGCCCGGTGCGAACGCTTCACGTAGCGGTCGGGGTGCCGGCCCAGCACGTGCTGCACCGCGGCCGGATCGGTCACCAGCACGGTCGGCGTCGGCCCGAGCCGGAACGCGGCGATCCCGCCGACGCCGCGCTGCGCCCGGGCGAGCAGTTCGACCAGTTCCGCCTCCTCCGCCCGCCACTCCTCGACGGCCTCGGGGGCCAGTTCCGGCACGGGCACGGTGTCCGTGGTCACGGGTGATGTCCTTCCGCTCTACTGACGGGTCGTCCGTTTCGACTCTATGCCAGAGCGGAAGGGGGTCGGGCTGCACCGAACGGGTGACGGGCCCGACCGGGGGCCGCGCGGCAAGCGGGCCTGTCGTGTGCGAACGGGTACCGTGCGGCGGGGCCGTCAGGCCCCGGCTCACCGCGCTGATGGGAGAAACGGATGCCCGGGACCCGGCACATCGGAGGCAGCAGGACCGGTCGAGCGGCCCGATGGCTGGCAGCCGCCCTGCTCGTACCGGCCCTCGCGGCCTGCTCCGGCGGTGGCGGTGGCGGCGGTGGTGGTGGTGGCGGTGGTGGTGGCAGCACCGCATCGACCGGGCAGGGCGGAGGCGGCTCGACCGGCCAGAACGGCGGCACCGGCGGTACGGAGGACACCCGGACCACGGGCCGCGGGGGCGGCGGGGGGTTCGCGGACGCGGGTGAGGTGTCGGCGTCCGCCAGCGGCAGTGGCACCCTCGCCCAGGTGGGGCTGACGACCACGTCCACCACGACGTTCAAGGCCATCCTCAGCAAGGTCAATGACTGCAGTTCCGGAGCGCAGTACGCGACTCCGCTCAGCGCGGAAGTCACCGTGACCGGTGGCAGCAGCCCGCTGCAGTCGTTCACGCTGTCGTCCAGTAGCTCGGCCGACCGCCCGATCTGCCTGACCGTGACCATCGGGGGTGAGAGCAGGAAGATCAGGGCCAGTGGGACGATCCAGGGCACCGGCGAGACCGGCAACACCGGCAACACCGGTGGCACCAGCCAGAGCGGGGCCCCGACCGGCGGCGGCACGGGGGCCTCGACCGGGAGCACCCCCTGAGCACGGTGCCGGAGGGGTCCGCCGATCACGATGCCGAGCCGCCGGTCGACACCCGGTTCAACTGGGTCGGTGTGCTGACCTCGGTCGTCGCCCCGACCACCTTCGTCACCGCGCTGCTCTTCTTCCTCGGCTTCGCCTACACCGACTCCTTCTACCACTACTTCGGCCTGGACGCCGCCACGCTCGGCTTCTCGACGCCGGACTTCCTGGTCCGTGGTTCCCCCGCGCTGTTCGTCCCGGTCGGGGGCCTGCTGTTCGGGATGCTGCTCGTCGCGCTCGGCTACCACCTCGCGACCAGGCGGGGCGGCTCCGGCTGGGTCCGCCGGGTGTGCCTGGTGCTCGCGGTGGCCGTCGTTCCGCTGCTGGTGCTGGGCTTCCTCACCGGATTCGAGGCGGTGGACCTGGGCCCGGATGCCGCCCCGCTGTTCATCGGCGGCGCCCTGCTCCTCGCCCTGCTGGCCCGGATGCTCTTCGTGCGCACCACGGGAAGCCCGTACCCGCTCCGCGGTGAGCGCACCGCCGTCGCGGTGGTCGTGGCGATCGTCGTCCTGTGCTGTTTCTGGGCGGCCACCGGCTACGCCCACACCAAGGGGACCGAGGACGCCCGCAGGCTGGGCTCGCAGCTCGACGAGCGTCCGGCGATGATCGTGGACACCACGGAACCCCTCTACGTGACCTGGCCCGCGGTGCGGGAGGCCCCGTTGGCCGACGCCGGTCAGGGGCAGCGGTTCCATCACCGCTATCACGGGTTCCGACTGCTGGCGCAGTCCGGGAGCCGGATGTTCCTGATCCCGCGCGACTGGACCTGGGACACGGGCAACGTCCTGGTCCTGTCGCTCGACTCCGGCGTCCGGGTGGCCTTCCATCCGGGGTGAGGAACCGGAGGCGTACGGCTGCGCCGCGGTCCGTCCCCCTCGACGGATCGCGGCGCAGCGGTTCAGGGGCGGTCAGTCGGCGCGGCCCGGGCGGGTCACACCTCCTGCCAGAGGGCGGGCACGATCGGCGGCTCCCAGCCGACCTGGGCGGTGTGGCCCTGGAGGCAGCGGTAGCTGACGCCGTTGTAGGTGACGACGTCACCGGCCTGGTAGGTGGTGCCGGGGGTCCAGGCGTTGCCGGGGTCGGGGGTTCCGCTGCCGACGACCAGGGTGAAGCTGGTGGTGTGGGTGGCGGAGCCGGTTCCGGTGACGGTGATGCTGTAGGTGCCGGCCGCCGTGTTGGCCGCGGTGGCGACGGTCATGGAGGCGGAGGCGCCGGACTGGACGGAGGAGGGGTTGAAGGAGACGGTCACGCCGGCCGGGGCGCCGGAGGCGGTCAGGTTGACCGTCTGGGCGGAGCCGGAGGTGGTGGCGGTGGCGACGGTGGCCGTGGCGGAGGCGCCGGGCTTGACGGTGGCGGTGGCCGGGTTCACCGAGACGGAGAAGTCGTTGGCCGGGGTGGTGCCGCCGACCGAGGTCTTCCAGATGGTGTAGGCCACGCCGTTGGCGTTGCGCTTGAGCACGGTGGCGTCGACGTTGGAGGTGGTGTCGCAGGACTGGTGGTAGCAGGAGTCGTAGGACTGCCCGGCCGAGCCGCCCCACTTGGCGGCCTGCGCGGAGGTCTTGACGGCGCTGGCGCCGGCCGCGTAGCCGGAGGTCGGGATGCCGGCCTGCTGGAAGGAGTAGTCGTCGGAGCGGCCCTGGCCCTCGACGTTCTCCTCGGGCTGGAGGTTGAGCGAGTCCCAGTAGGCCTTCATCGGCGCGGAGGCCGCGGAGGTGAGGTTGTTGATGAAGTAGCCGGCGTTGGGCGAGCCGACCATGTCGAAGTTGTAGTAGGCCTTGATCGCGGAGCGCTGGGTGGAGCCCAGCTGGCCGACGTAGTACTGGGAGCCCTGGAGGCCCTGCTCCTCACCGGTCCACCAGGCGAAGCGGAGGTGCCGGGTGAGCGTGGGGTTCTGCTGGGCGAGCGCGAGGGCGTTCTCCAGCAGGACGGCGGAGCCGGAGCCGTTGTCGTTGATGCCGGGGCCGGCCGAGACGCTGTCCAGGTGGGCGCCGAGCATGGTGACCTGGTCGGACGGGCCGCCGGGCCAGTCGGCGATCAGGTTGTTGGACTGGTAGCTGCAGGAGGTGCAGGTCTGCTCGCTGACCTGGAAGCCGGCCGCCTGGAGCTTCCCCTTGATGTACGCCACGGACTGGGTGTGGCCGGCGCTGCCCGCCCGGCGGTTGCCGCCGTTCTGGTTGGCGATGGTGTTCAGCTGGGCCAGGTCGGCCTGGACCTTGGCCACGTCGATGTCCGGGGCGGGCCCGCCGGGCGTGCCGCCGCCGACGGTCAGGGTGTACTGGGCGGTGTGGGTGGCCGCGCCGGCGGTGCCGGTCACGGTGATCACGTAGGTGCCGGCGGGGGCGCCGGAGGAGGCGGACAGGGTCAGCGTCGCGGAGCCGCCGGTCTGCACGGAGGAGGGGCTGAGCGTCGCGGTGACCCCGGTCGGGGCGCCGGTGGCGGTCAGGTTGACGGTCTGCGCGGTGCCGGAGGTGACGGCGGTGGAGACCGTCGCGGTGGTCGACGAGCCGGGCTGGACGGAGCCGGCGGCCGGGCCGAGCGCGAGCGAGAAGTCGTTGTTGCCGGACGGCGTGCAGGTCGGGTCACCGCTCTGCGCGGGCACGCTGACGGCGTCCCAGGCGGCCTTGGTGCGGTTGTAGAAGGTGCAGCTCGGGTCGAGGTTCTTGGCCGCGGTCAGGGTGGTGGTGCGGTAGCGCTTGTAGGTCATGCCGCTGGTCTTGAGCAGCATGCCGCCGTACCAGACCTGGCCGGCCTGCTTGACGCCGATGCCGGTGACGCTGGAGTTGTTGCAGGTCGGGCTGTTGGGCTTGCCGCCGCCCGGGTTGGAGCCGTTGGACAGCAGGTAGAACCAGTGGTTCAGCGGTCCGGCGGCCGCGTGCACCTCGGTGCTCGGGATCGAGGAGGAGTAGCAGTTCGGGTCGTTGTTGACCAGCGAGGGCTGGTACAGGCTGCGGATCGGGCCCTGGCCGACCAGGTTGATCACGCGGCCGACCTGGTAGTCGGGGTAGTCGTACGGCGCGGGCTCGTTGTTGTACTCCTTGGTGAGCGCGCCGAAGATGTCGCCGGTGCCTTCGCCGAGGCCGTTCTCGTTGTTGGCGCCGCCGGGGGTGTACTGGTCGATGCCGTGGCCGAACTCGTGGCCGACGACGTCCTGGGCGGCTATCCACTCGCCGGCCTGGTTGTGGCCGATCGAGACGGAGCTGCCGTCCCAGTAGGCGTTGACGTCGTTGAGGCCCATCTTGATCGGCCAGCTGCGGCCGTTGCCGTCGTGGCCGTTGCGGCCGAGCCAGTCGCGGAGCATGTCCCATTCCTTCTGGGCCGCCCACATGGCGTCGCCGCAGCCGGTCTCCCGGCTGGACGGATTGCCGTTGCCCCAGGAGTCCGAGGACTTGGTGAACACCTGGCCGGTGTCGTTGTCGGAGCAGGACAGGCCGGGCCGGCTCGGGTCGCGCAGGGCGTACGAGCCGCCGGAGTTGGTGGTGCTGATGGTCAGCGGGCCGGGGCCGTTCCACTTGCTGTTGACGGTGCCGGCCCGGACGTCGTCGTAGCTGTCGACGACCTCGCCGGTGGCGGCGTCGACGAAGACGTGCAGGTGGCTGGGCGCGTTCTCGGTCCGGCCCTTGAGTACGGTCTCCCAGGCGAGCCGGCCGGCGCCGTCCTTGACCCGGACGACCAGGCGGCGGGACTCGACCTGGTCGACGACGGGCAGCTTGGTCCGCGCGGTCTTCTCCGCGTTGGCCGCGCTGATCTGCGGGGTGATCGAGCCGCCGACCGGCCCGGTGGCGGCCGACTGGAGGCCGCGCACGGTGCCCCTGCCGTCGGCGAGTACCACGGCGTCGCCGCCGACCACGGGCAGACCGCGGTAACTGCGTTCGTAGGAGACGGAGTAGAGGCCGTTCAGCCAGGGGGTGACGGCCTTGCGCTCGTAGGTCTCGCCCGGTCCCTTGGCCAGTGCGTCGGTGCCGGCTGCGGCGGCCGCGTCGGCGGCGTTCACGGCGGCGGCCAGGGCGCTGGGTGGTGCGGGGGAGGGGGTGGGCGCGGCGGTGGCCGTCCCGGCGGTGGCGCCGATCAGGCCCGCCAGTACGGTCAGGGTGGTCGCCGTGGTGAGCAACCGCCCTGGGGAAACTCTGCGTTGCATCGACGCTCCTCGCGAGTGGGGGTCCTCGACCGCGGACGGAAAGGGCTGGTGGCGCACCGCGGGCCGCTTCTGGGGGGACGGCCGTGCGGGCCGTCCGCGCTCGGGTGCCCGAACACTCACATGGCGTCATGCCCGGGTCAATGGCTGGTGCAGGCTCTGCATAGGGTTGGCAAATTCCGTCAAGGTGCGGGTGCCGTTTCGCGTCAAGCTGGGCTTTCCCACCAGTGGTTGAGACCACCTCATGTACGGGACGGGGAGCCATCGAGTACCGTCCTCCTCGTCGGACTCGTCCCAGGGCCCCGCGTCGGGGGCGTACAGGGGGAGGACAGCCGTGCACCGGAACCGTTCGGCCCAGGCCCCGCCCCCGGACGTCCAGCAGGCGGGCGCCTGGCGGGAGTTCGGCGCCCGGCTGCGGCACTGGCGGCGCCGGGCCGGACTCACCCAGGCACAGCTCGGCGCCGGGATCGGCTACGACCACACCGCGGTCAGCAAGATCGAGCACGGTTCCCGTCGGGTCGCCCCCAGGATGGCCGAGCGGATCGACGAACTGCTGAATGCAGGCGGGGAGTTGGTGGCGGCCTGCCTGCACGCCGAGACCGCCGGACTGCCGCTGCCGGCCCCCTTCGCCCCCGGCCTGCTCCGGCCGCCGCTGCCCGGCGGGGTGCCGGACGGGCCCGCGTCCGCTCGCGGGTCCGCTCCCGGGTCCGTTCCCGTCGACCCGGTCCTGCTCGCCCCGGCCCGACTGCCGGACTACGGACTGCTCTGCCCGCTGCATGACGCCGAGGGCTGCGCCGTCCCGCCGCCGGACGAACTCGCCCTGCTGTACGACGAGTTCCGTACCGCCGACCCGGCCACCGCGCCGCCGCTGGACGCCGCCACCGCGCACGCCCTGGCCGGGCTGCTCGCCGCCCAGCTGCGGGCCGCCGAGACCGGCGCCCTGGCCGGGCTGGTCGCCGCCGTCGAACGCACCCTGCACGTGGTGCTCGCCCGGCTGGCCGTCGCGCCTGCCGCCCGGCGCCGTCCGCTGGCCCGGCTGGCCGCCGAACACGCCCATGCCGCCGGGGCGTTGCGGATGCAGGACGGCCGCAACGCCACCGCCATGGCCTGCTTCGACCGGGCGCTCACCTGGGCCGGGCTGGCCGGGGACCGGGCCACCCAGGTCGGCACGCTCAGCGACCTCAGCATCCTGGCCCGGCTGGACGGTGACCCGGTGGCCGCGCTCGGCTACGCCCGGGAGATCGACCGGGTCGCCCCGGAGCGGCCCTGGGCGGGGGCGATGGGCCGGATCAGTCGGGCCCGGGCCCGGGCCCTGACCGGGGACGTGCGCGGCACCGTCCGCGACATCGCGCTGGCCCGGGCGGACCTGGAGCACATCGACGCCCGGGACGAGGCGGACGTGCCGTGGCTGTCCATCGCCTCGATGCGGCTGCGGGTGGAGTCCGCCGCTGCCGCCGCGCTGCGCGACCTCGCCGCCGCGGTGGACGATCCCCGGCTGGCCCGGCGGGCGCTGGCGGCCACCGAGACCGCGCTCGGGCTGCTCGGTCCGACCCAGCTGCCGTCCAGCCGGCTGCTGTTCACCGTCCGGGCGGCCGACTGCCACGCCTGCGCGCACGATCCGCGGACGGCCGTGGACCTGCTGGCGCCCGCCCTGGAGTCGGTGCCGGTGGCCGCGTTGCCCGCGCTGGTCGGGCACGAGCTGCGCGGCCTGCGCGAGCGCCTCGCGCGGTACGGGCCGCGGACCGCCGACCGGTTGGCGGAGCTGGCCGGGTCCTGAGCCCCCGGCGGCCCCTCCATCCCCCTCCACCCCCCGCCGAGCGCCGGAGGGGGCGTGGGTGGCGGACCGTACGGGTATCGCGCGCGCCGTACTCCGGCCTATTCCGCCCCGCCCCCGATTGCGCCCCGTTCACGCCCTCAATTGGTCAACTTCGTGTGCAGATCTTCCGCCGATCGGGTTATTCATGGCGTTAACACGTCGAATGACTGACCCCGTCAGCGTCTCCCGCTAGAGTCTCTGACGTTTCCGTTCGTTGGTCCGCGAATAACTAGGGGGAGCGTGCTGTCCGCCATCGCACGCCGGCTCGCCCATCCGCTGCTGCTCCTGGGGGTGTTGTGCACTGCCGTCGCGACACTGCGCTTCCACTGGGCGCCCGACCAGGTCTCCCCGCTCCTGCTGATCGCCGTCATCTGCTACCTGGCGGTGCTGGAACGGGTGATCCCGTACCGGACCGACTGGCATCCGAGCGGGCGTGAACTGCGGTGGTACGGCGTGTACTTCGCGCTGAGCATGGTGGGCGGCGGGCTGGCCCAGGGGTTGGTGTCCGCCCTGGTGGTGGCGCTCGGGCCGGCTCGTCCGGCGCTGCCCTTCGCGCTGGAGATCCCGCTCGCCCTGCTGATCGGCTCGCTCGGGGACTACCTGGTGCACCGCTGGTCGCACCGCAACCGCTGGCTCTGGCGGTTGCACGGCGTGCACCACGTGCCGGACAAGGTGAACGTCGCCAACAACGGCGTCAACCACTTCCTGGACGTGCTGTTCGCCCAGTCCGTGGTCCAACTTCTGCTGGCGATGATCGGATTCTCGGCGGATTCAGTGTTCGTGGTCGGAATATTCGTGATGGCGCAGGGGTATTTCGTCCACGCCAACATCGACGTCCGGATCGGCTGGCTGGGCCACGTCCTGGCCGGCCCGGAACTCCACCGCCTGCACCACAGCACCGACCTCGCCGAAGCCGGCCACTACGCCTCCGACCTGTCGCTGTGGGACCACGTGTTCGGGAGCTTCACCTGGCGGCCCGGTCGGATCCCGGAAGCCGTCGGCCTCACCGACCCGGCCGCGTTCCCGACCACCGGAGAACTCGGCGCCACCCTGCTGCACCCCTGGCGCCGGATGAAGACCACCGAGCAGTCCGTCTGACACCCACCGGCCCGGACCGTCGGGCCGGCCCGACGAGTCCCCGCCCGAAGAGTTCCGCCTCCGACGAGTTCCCGCCTCACGAGTTCCGCCCTTCGACGAGTCCCCGCCCGACGACTCGCCGACCCGTTCCGTTCCGACCGGTCCCCGGCAGCCGTCCCTGCCCGTGCCCGCGCCGTCCCCGCCACCACCCTCGGATAGGACCATGACCACCTCGCCCTTCGCCGTGCCCTGCGAACGGATCGCGATCACCGGCATCGGCTGCCGCCTGCCGGGACACGCCAACGACCACCGGACCTACTGGCGCAACCTGATCGAGGGCCGGGACTGTCTCACCGACACCCCCGCCGACCGGTACGACACCGGCACCCTGGGCAGTCGGGACCGCGCCAAGCCGGGGCGGCTGATCGGCGGCCGGGGCGGCTACATCGACGGCTTCGACACCTTCGACCCCGCCTTCTTCGGGATCAGCCCCCGCGAGGCCGCCCATATGGACCCGCAGCAGCGCAAGCTCCTGGAGGTGAGCTGGGAGGCGCTGGAGGACGGCGGGCTGCGCCCCGGCACGCTGGCCGGGCGGGACGTCGGCGTCTACATGGGCGCCTTCACCCTGGACTGGAAGATCCTCCAGTTCGCCGACCTGGACTTCACCACCATCGCCGCGCACACCGCCACCGGCACCATGATGACGATGGTGTCCAACCGGATCTCGCACTGCTTCGACTTCCGCGGCCCCAGCGTCTCGATCGACACCGCGTGCAGCTCCTCCCTGGTCGCGGTCCACCTGGCCTGCCAGAGCCTGCTCCGCGGCGAGACCGAACTCGCCCTGGCCGGCGGCGCCCTGCTGCACATGGCGCCGCAGTACACCATCGCCGAGACCAAGGGCGGCTTCCTCTCCGCCGACGGCCGCTCGCGCGCCTTCGACGCCTCCGCCGACGGCTACGTGCGGGCCGAGGGGGTCGGCGTGGTGGTGCTCAAGCGGCTCTCCGACGCGCTGCGCGACGGCGACCCGGTGCACGCCGTGATCCTCGGCACCGGCGTCAACCAGGACGGCCGCACCAACGGCATCACCGTCCCCAGCGCGGACGCCCAGGCCGCCCTGATCGAACGGGTCTGCGCCGGTGCCGGGGTGCAGCCCGGCAGCCTCCAGTACGTCGAGGCGCACGGCACCTCCACCCCGGTCGGCGACCCGATCGAGGCGGCCGCGCTCGGCCGGGTGCTCGGCATCGGCCGCCGCGAGGGGGAGCGCTGCTACGTCGGCTCGGTGAAGACCAACATCGGGCACACCGAGGCCGCCGCCGGGGTCGCCGGGCTGATCAAGACCGCGCTCGCCCTGCGGCACCGCCGGATCCCGCCGCACCTCAACCTGGAGCGGCCCAACCCGGCCATCGACCTGGCCGCGCTGCCCTTCGACATCCCGACCGCCCCGGTGGACTGGCCCGAGCACCAGGGGCCGGCCCGCGCGGGCGTCAACTCCTTCGGCTTCGGCGGCACCAACGCCCACGTCCTGCTGGAGGAACCGCCGCCGCCCGCCCCCGTCGCCCTCGCCCGGCGACCGGCCGTCACGGTGCTGCCGCTGAGCACCCGGGACGCCGCCGGACTGCCCGAACTCGCCGCCGCCGTACGTCAGGAGCTCACCGCGGGCGCCTGCCCGACGGACCTCGGCCACACCCTGGCGCACCGCCGCGAGCACCTGCCCGAGCGACTCGCCGTGGTGCACACCGGGCCCGCCGACCTGGCCGAGGCGCTGGCCGCCCACGAACGCGGCGAGGCCCACCCCCGGGTCGTCCGGGGCCTGGCCCGGGAGCGCGAACAGCGGCGCCTGGCCTGGGTGTTCACCGGCATGGGCCCGCAGTGGTGGGGGATGGGCCGGGGCCTGTACGAGAGCGAACCGGTCTACCGGGAGGCCGTCCGGGCGGTGGACGCCGAGATCCGCGCCCAGGCCGGCTGGTCCCTGCTGGAGGAACTCGACCGGGACGAGGCCGACTCCCGGATGGCCGCGACCTGGCTCGCCCAGCCCGCCAACTTCGCCGTCCAGCTGGGGCTCTCGGCGCTCTGGCACAGCCACGGCGTGCACCCCGACGCGGTGGTGGGCCACAGCACCGGGGAGGTCGCCGCCTTCCACGAGGCCGGGGTCTACGACCTGGCCGACGCCGTCCGGGTGGTGCTCGCCCGCAGCTCGCTCCAGCAGCGGCTGGCCGGGACGGGCTCGATGCTCGCCGTCGGCCTGCCGGAGGCCGAGGCGGAGCGGCGGATCCGCCCCTACCGCGACCTGGTCTCGCTCGGCGCCGTCAACAGCCCCTCCGCGGTGACCCTCGCCGGGGACACCGAGGCGCTGCGCGAACTGGCCGCGGAGCTCGAACAGCAGGGTGTCTTCGCCCGCCTGCTGGACGTCGAAGTCCCCTACCACAGCGTGCGGATGGACCCGATCCGGGCCGAACTGACCGCCGCCCTGGCCGGGATCAAGCCGCAGCGGGCCCGGCTGCCGCTCCACCTCACCGCCCGCGAGGGCCTCGCCCTGGGGCCCGAACTGGACGCCGGGTACTGGTGGGAGAACGTCCGCCACCCGGTGCGCTTCCGGGCCGCCGTCGAGCGGATGGCCGAGGACGGGCTCCGGCTGTTCCTGGAGATCGGCCCGCACCCGGTGCTCGGCCACGCGATCCGCGAGTGCACCGAGCAGGCGCACACCCTGCCGTCGATCCGCCGGCAGCAGGACGAACCCGAGCGCATCGCCCGCACCCTCGCCGAACTCCACACCCTCGGCATCGAGTTGAACTGGGACGCGCTGCACCCGGCCGGGCGCCCGGTGCCGCTGCCCGGCTACCCGTGGCGGCGCGAGCGCCACTGGGCCGAGCCCAGGCCGGTCGAGCAGGTCCGGCTCGGGCAGCTCGACCACCCGCTGCTCGGCCGCCGCACCGCCGCCGCCCAACCCACCTGGACCACCGCGCTCGACCCCGAGCGGCTGCCCTACCTGGACGACCACCGGATCGAGGGCCGGGCGGTCTTCCCCGCCGCCGGGTACCTGGAGATGGCCGCCCAGGCCGTCCGCGCGCTGACCGGCGGCAGCCAGGTCGTCCTGGCCGAGGTCGAACTGCACCGGGCGCTGTTCCTCTCCGACACCGAACCCGTCCCCGTCCAACTCGGCTACGCCCCCGAGGACGCCCGCTTCACCATCGCCGCCACCCCGGCCGACGGCGAACCCACCGTGCACGCCGGCGGCCGGGTCCGCACCGGCCAGCGCCGCTCCTACGGCCCCGCCGCCGACCTCGACGCGCTGCGCGGGCGCGGGCAGCACCTCGACGGCCCGGACTGCTACCGGCGCCTGGCCGAGCGCGGCTACGACTACGGGCCGGCCTTCCGCGCCGTCGCCGAGGTCTGGACCGGGCCCGGCGAGGCGCTCGCCCGGATCCGCCCCACCGAACGGCTCGGCCCGGGCGCCGCCGACCACCAGCTCCACCCGGTGCTGCTCGACGCCTGCTTCCAGACCCTGCTCACCACCCGGCTGCACGCCCCCGAGGACGGCAGCGTCCGGCTGCCCGTCTCGATCGAGGAGGTCCGGCTCGACGCCATCGGCGACCGCCCGATCTGGGCGCACGCCACCGTCACCCGGGAGAGCGCCGAGGAACTCGTCGGCGACCTCGCCCTGTACGCCGAGGACGGCACCCCACTCGGCCGGATCACCGGCTTCAAGGCGGCCGACGTCGCCCGGGCGGCCGCCTCGGTCGGCCTGGCCACCATCGACGGCTGGCTCACCGAACTCGCCTGGCAGGACGCCCCGGCCGCGCCGCAGGACGCCCCCACCGGCGACCTGCTGCTGTTCGCCGACGCCGGCGGCCTCGCCGAACGGCTGGCCGCCCTGGCCGCCGGGTGCGGCGCCCGCTGCCACCTCGTCCGGCCCGGCAGCTGGTACGCCACCGGGGACGGCGGGACCACCGTACGGCCCGACTCCACCGAGGACCTCGAGCGGCTGTTCGCCGAACTGGACCCGGCCCACCGGACCGTCGTCCACCTGTGGAACCTCGACCTGCCCGCCCTCGACGACCTCGACCCCGGCGACCCCGGGCAGCTCGACCGGCTCGCCACCCACGGCGCCTACTCGCTGGTCACCCTCGCCCGGGCGCTGTCCACCGCCCGCCCCGACAGCCGGCTGCACATCGTCACCCGCGGCACCCAGGCCACCGGCCCGCAGGACCGGGTCGAACCGCTCGGCGCCCCCGCCTGGGGCATCGGCAGGGTGCTCTGGCAGCAGGAACTCGTCACCCAGCGCGGCAGCCTGATCGACCTGGACCCGGCCCGGCCGGCCGCCGACCAGGCCGCGGACCTGCTCGCCGAACTCGCCGCCGACCGCCCGGCCGACGCCGAACAGGAACTCGCCCTACGGGCCGGGCGCCGACTCACCAGCCGACTGCGCCCGGCCGAGGGCCTCACCCGGCCGCTGCCGCCGGTGCTGCGCCCGGACGGCTGCTACCTGGTCACCGGCGCGTTCGGCGCGCTCGGCCGGCTGCTCTGCCGCACCCTGGTGCGGCGCGGCGCCCGGCGGCTGGTCCTGGTAGGCCGCACCGCCCTGCCGCCGCGCGCAGACTGGCACGCCGTCGACCCCACGACACCCGCCGGGGAGCGGATCGCCTTCCTGCGCGAACTGGAGGCGCTCGGCGCCGAACCGTTGATCGCCGCGGTGGACGTCACCGACGGGACGGCCCTCGCGGCCTGGCTCGCCGACCACCGCCGCCGCCAACTCCCGCCGATCCGCGGGGTGTTCCACCTCGCCGGACAGGTCAGGGACACCCTGCTGGCACAGATGGACCGGCCCGCCTTCGACGCCGGGTACGCCCCCAAGGTGGCCGGCGCCCAGCTGCTGCACCGGCTGCTCGCCGACGAACCGCTCGACCACTTCGTGCTGTTCGCCTCCGTCGCCTCGCTGCTCACCACCGCCGGACAGACCAACTACGCGGCCGGCAACGCCTTCCTGGACGCCCTCGCCCACCACCGCCGGGCCCAGGGCCGGCCCGCGCTCAGCCTGGACTGGGGGCCCTGGGCCACCGGCATGATCGAGGAACTCGGCCTGGTCGCCCACTACCGCGACGCCCGCGGCATGAGCTCGCTGCCCCCGGAGGCCGGCACCGCCGTCCTGGAGCGCGTCCTCGGACAGGACCACGCCCAGCTGCTGGTCGCCACCGTCGTCGACTGGCCCACCTTCCTCGCCTGGTACCCCGCCCTGCCGGCCCTGGTCGCCGAGCTCGCGGCCGGCGCCGCCGAACAGGCCCCGGCCGAGACCGGCGGCTTCCTGGACGGCTACCGCGCCGCCGACCCGCGGACCCGCCGGCAGCTGGTCGCCGACCGGTTCACCGCGGCCGCCGCCGCCGTGCTGCGCACCGCCGCCGAGCGGATCACCCCCGACACCCGACTCGGCGCCCACGGCCTGGACTCGCTGCTCGCGATGGAGCTGCGCGCCCGGGTGCACGGCGAACTCGGCGTCGCCCTGCCGGTGGTGGCGCTGCTCAGCAACGGCAGCGTGGCCGACCTGGTCGAGCTGCTCACCGCCGGCCTGGCCGAACAGCTCGCCGCCGAGGGCGGCCCGGAGCACGCCGAGGTCGAACTCCACACCGACGAGGCCCGCTACCCGCTCACCCACAACCAGCAGGCCCTGTGGTTCCTGCGCCAGCTCCACCCGGACGGCTTCGCGTACAACATCGGCGGCGCGGTCGAGGTGCGCGCCGAACTCGACCCGGAGCTGATGTTCACCGCCTTCGCCTTCCTGGTCGCCCGGCACCCCGGACTGCGCGCCGCCTTCACCGCCGAGGAGGGCCGCCCCGTCCAGCGGATCCGCACCGAAGCCGTCGCCGACACCGCGCTGTTCGACGTCGAGGGCCGCCCCTGGGAGGAGATCCACGCGCTGATCGTCCGCGAGTACCGGCGGCCGTACGACCTGGCCGAGGACCCACTGGTGCGGCTGCGGCTGTTCCGGCGCGGACCGGACCGCTGGGTGCTGATGAAGGCCGTCCACCACATCGTCTCGGACGCCATCTCCACCTTCACCTTCATCGAGGAGCTGTTCGAGGTCTACCAGGCGCTGCGCAGCGGCCGCACCCCCGAACTGCCCCCGGTGGCCGCCCGCTACCTGGACTTCCTCAACCACCAGAACCGGTTCCTGGCCGGGCCGCAGGCGCAGCGGATGCTCGACTACTGGCGCGGCCACCTGCCCGCCGAGATGCCGGTGCTGGCGCTGCCCACCGACAAGCCGCGCCCGGCCGTGCAGACCCACAACGGGGCCTCCGAGTTCTTCCGGATCGACGAGGAACTGACCGGCCGGGTGCACGAGTTGGCCCGGGCGCACGGCGCCACCCCGTTCATGGTGCTGCTCGGCGCCTACTACCTGCTGCTGCACCGGTGGTCCGGGCAGCCGGACATCGTGGTCGGCAGCCCCGTCACCGGCCGCACCCAGGAGGAGTTCGCCTCCGTCTACGGCTACTTCGTCAACCCGCTGCCGCTGCACGTGAGCCTGGCCGGGGAGCCGACCGTCACCGAACTGCTGGCCCGGGTGCGGGAGAGCGTGCTCGGCGGGCTGGACAACCAGGAGTACCCCTTCCCGCTGCTGGTCGAGCAGTTGGGCCTCCAGCACGACCCGAGCCGCTCCGCGGTGTTCCAGGCGATGTTCATCCTGCTCACCCACAAGGTCGCCGTGGAGCGCTTCGGCTACCGCCTGGAGTACATCGAACTCCCCGAGGAGGAAGGGCAGTTCGACCTCACTCTGTCCGCCTACGAGGACCGCGCGGACGGCTGCTTCCACTGCGTCTTCAAGTACAACTCCGACCTCTTCGAGCCCGGTACGGTGCAGCGCCTCGCCGCCCACTACCGCAACCTGCTGGACGCCATGACCCGGGCCCCGGAGGGCGAGCCGGTCGGCCGGCTGCGGATGCTGGACGCGGCCGAACGGCGGCTCGTGCTGGAGGAGTTCAGCGGCGCCGCCCGGCGGATCGACCACGACGTGCCGCTGCCCGAGCTGATCGCCAAGGCCGCCGCCGAGCACCCGGAGGCCATCGCGGTGGTCGCCCCGGGCCGGGACGCCGTCCGGCGGCTGAGCTACGGCGAACTGGACCGGCGCTCCCAGCGCGCCACCGCCAGGCTGCGCGAACTCGGCGCCGGTGAGGGCTCGGTGGTCGCGGTCTGCCTGGACAAGTCGCCCGAGCTGGTCACCACTCTGCTGGCGGTCTGGCGGGCCGGCGCCGCCTACCTGCCGCTCGACCCCGGGCACCCGGCGGACCGGCTGGCGCACCAGCTGGCCGACGCCGGAGCGGCCCTGGTCGTGGTCGACGAGCGGTACCGGGCCGCCGCCGACCTGCCCGCCCGGCCGGTCACCCCGGCCGACCTGGACCGGCCCGCCGGCGCTGGCGGGCCGCTGCCCGCCGCCGACCCGGACCGGCCCGCGTACCTGATCCACACCTCCGGCTCCACCGGGCGGCCCAAGGGCGTGCTGGTCCAGCACCGCCAGCTGGCCGCCGCCACGGCGGGCTGGCGGGCCGAGTACCGCCTGGACACCGAGGCCCGGGTGCACCTCCAGATGGCCGGCACCGCCTTCGACGTGTTCACCGGCGACCTCGCCCGGGCCCTCGGCACCGGCGGCACCCTCGTCCTGGTCGACCGCGAACTGCTCTTCGACACCGCCCGGCTGTACCGGGTGATGCGCGAAGAGGCCGTGGACTGCGGCGAGTTCGTGCCCGCCGTGGCCCGCGCCCTGCTGGCCCACTGCGAACGCGAAGGCCTGCGGCTGGACTTCCTGCGGCTGCTGGTGGTCGGCTCCGACTCCTGGAAGGCCGCCGAACACCACCGGCTGCGCGCGCTGTGCGGCCCGGCCACCCGGCTGGTCAACTCCTACGGCCTGACCGAGGCCACCGTGGACAGCAGCTACTACGAGGGCGACGCCGAGGAGCTGGAAGCGGGCCGGATGGTCCCGATCGGGCGGCCCTTCCCGAACAGCGAGCTGTACGTCCTGGACCGCTACGGCGAGCCCGTCCCCGCCGGGGTGCCCGGCGAACTGTGGATCGGCGGCGCGGGCGTCGCGGTCGGCTACCCGAACGACCCGGTCCAGACCGAACAGCGGTTCCGGGTCCTGGACCTGGACGGCACGCCCCGGCGGCTCTACCGCACCGGTGACCTCGGCCGCTGGGACACCGCCGGCACCGCCCACCTGCTCGGCCGGATCGACAACCAGGTCAAGGTGCGCGGCCACCGGATCGAGCCGGGCGAGATCGAGGCCCACCTCACCGCCCGGCCCGAGGTCGCCGAGGCCTGTGTGACGGTCCGCCAGGACGGCGCGGGCGAGGCCGCCCTGGCCGCCTACCTGGTGCCCGCCGAGGGTGTCACGCTCGACCGCCGCGAACTGCGCCGCCACCTCGCCGAACACCTGCCTACCGTGATGATCCCCTCCTACCTCACCGAACTGCCCGCCCTGCCGCTCACCCCGAACGGCAAGGTCGACCTCGCCGCCCTGCCCGAGCCCGCCGCCGACACCGGCGGCGCGCGCCACGAACCGCCCGTCACCCTCTACGAGCAGCGGGTCGCCGCGCACTGGCAGCAGCTGCTCGGGGTGCCCGAAGTCGGCCTCCAGCACGACTTCTTCGAGCTCGGCGGCAGCTCCATCCGGCTGATCGAGCTGATCCACCACCTGCAGACCGAGTTCAACATCAGCATCCCGGTCGGCCTGCTGTTCAAGGTCACCACCCTGCACGGCATGGCCCGCACCGTCGAGCAGATCATCACCGGCGAGGTGGCCGGCGGCCAGCCCCACCTGTGGTTCAACGCCGAAGCGCCCGAAGGCCGTACGGTCTTCTGCTTCCCGCCCGCGGGCGGCCACGGACTGGTCTACCGGCAGCTCGCCGCCGCCCTGCCCGGCCACCGGATCGCCGCCTTCAACTACCTGACCGGCGACGACAAGACCGAGCGCTACGCCGACCTGGTCGAGGAACTGCACCCGGCCGGTCCGTACCGGCTGCTCGGCTACTCGCTCGGCGGCAACCTCGCCTTCGAGGTGGCCAAGGAGCTGGAACGGCGCGGGAGCACCGTCGAATCGGTGCTGCTGGTGGACGCCTACCGGGTCCTGGACGCCTTCGACCTGGGCGAGGAGCACGTGGCCGTCTTCGAGCGGGAGCTCCGGGACCACCTGCACCGCCACACCGGCTCCCGGATCGTCGCCCAGGAGACCCTGCAACAGGCCAGGGACTACCTGGAGTTCTGCAGCCGGACCCCCAACACCGGCAGCGTCCGGGCCCGGCTGGACGTGGTCTGCGAGCGCGACCGGCTGAGCGTCCACACCGGCGGCGAACCCGGCTCCTGGCACGGCGCCTCCACCACCGGAACCGCCGTGCACGCCGGCCACGGCAGCCACGCCGAGATGCTGGACGGCGAGTTCGCCGCCCGCAACGCGGAACTGGCCGCCGCCGTCCTGGCCGGAGGCACCGCCGATGGCCGCTGACCGCGGGCCGGACTGGCCCCGCCGGGAGCGCACCGCCGCCGGCCCGCCCCGGGTGATCGTGATCGGGGCCGGCCTGGCCGGCCTCGCCACCGGCTGCTACGCGCAGATGAGCGGGCTGGAGACCCGGATCCTGGAGAAGCACGTGCTGCCCGGCGGCTGCTGCACCGCGTGGTCCCGGCAGGGCTACCTCTTCGACTACTGCATCGACTGGCTGATCGGTACCGCCGAGGGCACCGGCGCCCACCAGGTCTGGCGCGAACTCGGTGCCCTGGACGGCAAGTCGGTGACCCACTTCGACACCTTCAACCGGGTCGTCGACGAGCACGGCCGGGCCGTCACCTTCCACACCGACCCGGACCGCCTGGAGGCCCACCTGCTGGCCCTCGCCCCCGGCGACGCCGCACCGATCCGGGCCTTCTGCCGCGACCTGCGCCGCTTCGTCGCCCTCGACCTGCCCTGGGACCTCACCCCGCCGCCGCTGCGCAGCACCGCCGAACGGCTGCGCACCCTGCGCACCGTGCTGCCCGCCTTCCGGCTGTTCTGGCGCACCGCGGCCACCCCGATGAGCCGGTTCGCCGAGCGCTTCCAGGACCCCCTGCTGCGCCGGGCCTTCCCCACCATGTTCCTCCAGGAACCGGCCGGCTTCCCGCTGCTGCCCTACCTCTACACCCTGGCGGCCGCCCACACCGGCAACGCGGGCTTCCCGCAAGGCGGTTCACTCGGGCTGGCCCGCTCGGTGGAGCAGCGGTACACCCGGCTCGGCGGGATGATCGACTACCGCTGCCGGGTGGACCGGATCCTGATCGAGGAGGACCGCGCCGTCGGCGTCGAACTGCGGGACGGCACCCGGTACTTCGCCGACCACGTGGTGGCCGCCTGCGACGGACCGACGGTGCTCGACCGGCTGCTGCGCGGCCGCTACTCCAGCCCCGTCACCGACCGGCTGTACGGCGAGCTGCTGGAGAAGCCCGGCAACCTCTACCCGGCGGTGGTCTCCGCCTTCGTCGGACTGGACGGGCCGCTGCCCGAGGGCGAACCGCACTGCACCACCTACCTGTTGAGCCCGGCGGACGCCGCCCGGCTGCCCGGTTCGCTCCAGCGGAGCCTGGTGGTGCAGCTGCGCTCGAACTACGCGGAGGGCTTCGCGCCGCCCGGCAAGTCCGTGCTGCACTGCACCTACTTCAGCGACTACCGGTCCTGGAAGGAGCTGCGGATCCGCGACCGCCGGGCCTACCGGGCGCGCAAGCAGGAAGTCGCCGCGTTCGTCCGGGAGTTCCTGGACCGCGTCCACCCCGGGCTCGGCGCCCGGATCGAACTGGTCGACGTCGCCTCGCCGGTGACCACCGAGCGGTTCACCGGCAACACCGGCGGCTCCATCCTCGCCTGGCAGGCCTTCTCCGAGGCCGAGGACGCCGCCAACCGCCTGGTCAACCGGGACCGGATGCGCCTGCCCGGCCTGGCCGGATTCTCCATGGCCGGCCAGTGGGCCTCGCTCGGCGGCCTGATCCGGGCCGCCACCAGCGGCCGGTACGCCGCCCAGTACCTGTGCCGGGAGCTCGGCCGGCCGTTCCGGGCCTGGCCCAGCGACGACCGCGAACCCTGGCACCCGGGCAAGTGGGGCCGGCTGCCGCAACTCGACCGGGCCACCGTCGGAGCACCGGACCGGGGAGCGGCCGAATGAGCGGCAGGCAGAGCATGGTCATCATCGGCGGCGGCCTCGGCGGCCTGTCCACCGGCTGCTACGCGCAGATGAACGGCTACCGCAGCCAGGTCCTGGAGATGCACGAACTGCCCGGCGGCTGCTGCACCGCCTGGGACCGCGGCGAGTTCACCTTCGACTGCTGCGTCAGCTGGCTGCTGGGCAGCGGCCCGGGCAACGAGATGCACCGGATCTGGCTCGAACTCGGCGCCCTCCAGGGCAAGCGGATGCGCAACTTCGACGTGTTCAACGTGGTGCGCACCCGGGACGGCCGGGCGGTGCGCTTCTACTCCGACCCGGACCGGCTGGAGGCCCACCTGCTGGACCTCGCCCCCGAGGACGCCCGGCAGATCCGGCAGTTCTGCGCCGGCCTGCGGAAGTTCCGGGTGGCGCTGACCCGTTACCCCTTCCTCAAGCCGGTCGGGCTGATGGGCCGGTGGGAGCGCTGGCGGATGCTCGCCTCCTTCCTGCCGTACTTCAACGTGATCCGGCGCTCCATCTCGGTGCTGATGAGCGATTACTCGGCGCGGTTCCGCAGCCCGCTGCTGCGCGAGGCGTTCAACTTTGTCCTGTACGAGAAGCACCCCAACTTCCCGGTGCTGCCGACGTACTTCCAACTCGCCTCGCACGCCGGGCAGTCCGCCGGGGTGCCGGAGGGCGGCTCGCTCGGGCTGGCGCGCTCGGTCGAGCAGCGCTACCTGCGGCTCGGCGGCGAGATCACGTACAACGCCAAGGTCACCGAGATCCTGGTGGAGCGGGACACCGCCGTCGGGGTGCGGCTGAGCGACGGGCGCGAGGTACGGGCGGACGTGGTGGTGGCCGCCTGCGACGGGCGCACCACCATGCTGGACCTGCTCAAGGGCCGCTACCTGAACGACACCTACCGCCGGCTGTACACCAGGACGCTGACCGAGCCGGGCATGGTCTTCCCCGGCTACCTCACCGTCTTCCTCGGCCTGCGCACGCCGTTCCCGGCCGGCGACCCGTGCACCACCTACCTGCTGGAGGAGGAGTTCGCGGCCCGGCTCACCGGCATCCGGCACCCCAGCATCAACATCCAGTTCCGCAGCCGGCACTACCCCGAGCTGTCGCCCGCCGGGACCACCGTCGTCTACGCCAGCTACTTCTGCGACATCGCGCCCTGGCGCGCCCTGAGCACCGGCCCCGAGCAGGCCGTCCGGCTGCGGCGCGGCGAGGAGCTGCACACCCTGCCGGTCGGCCGGGGCCGGGAGTACCAGCGGGAGAAGCGCCGGGTGCGGGACGCCGTCATCGAGTTCCTGGACGGCCACCACCCCGGGCTGCGGGAGGCGGTGGCCGTCAAGGACGTCTCCACCCCGCTCACCCAGGTCCGCTACACCGGCAACTACGACGGCACGGTGCTCGGCTGGCAGCCCTTCGTGGAGGGCGGGGAGACCCTGGAGGAGGAGATCAAGCGCAACGGCCCCGGGCTGCCGGGCCTGGCCAACTTCTACCTCTCCGGCGTCTGGGCGACCACCGGCGGGCTGATCCGCGCGGCCGCCGCCGGCCGGCACGTCGTCCAGTTCATCTGCCGCGACGACGGCCGGCCGTTCACCGCCGAGGTGGACGACCACGCTCCGCCACCCATCCTGATCACCGACCCGGTCGGCCCCGACGACCGGCACTTTGGAGTCACTTCGTGAGCCAGACCGTGAACGAGTACGCCGGGACCGCAGAGGCCGTGATGACCGCCGGGAAGGTGCGGATCGAGAAATGGGTCGTCCGGGCCCATGTGGACGGGGTGCCGGACGTGGAGCGGATGTACGAGAAGGTCGTCGAGGAGGTGGACGTCCGGCTCGCCGAGGACGAGATGCTGCTGCGCACCCGCTGGGTGTCGGTCGACCCGTACCTCCAGGGCATCGCGCTGGACACCCCGGTCGGCGACCACATGGGCGCCGACTCGATCATGGAGGTGGTGCAGGCCGGCCCCGCCGCGCGGTTCGCCGTCGGGGACCTGGTGCAGGGCTTCGGCGGCTGGCGCAGCCATGTGATCGGCAACGGCGCGTCCTGGCTCTGGCAGACCGGCACCTTCCCGATGGTCTTCCCGGCCTTCCGCCGGCTGGACCTCGGCGACTACGACGAGCAGCTGCCGGTCACCACCGCGCTCGGCCTGCTCGGCGGCCCAGGGATGACCGCCTGGGGGACGGTGGAGAAGTTCCTGGACGTGCGCCCCGGGCTGACGGTGCTGGTCAGCGGGGCCAGCGGCGCGGTCGGCTCGGTGGTCGGCCAGCTCGCCCGGCACCGCGGCGCCCGGGTGATCGGCACCACCGCGACCCCGGCGAAGGCCGCCCGGCTGCGGGAGCTGGGCTTCGACGCGGTGCTGGAGTACCGCGACGGGGACGACCCGGAGCGGCTGGCCAAGGAACTGGCCGAACTCGCCCCGGACGGCATCGACCGCTACTTCGACAGCCTGGGCGGCACGCTCACCGACACGGTCTTCGGGATGCTCTCGGTGGACAGCCGGGTCGCGGTCTGCTGGCAGTGGGGCAGCCAGGTCGGCGGCGCCTGGACGGGCCCCCGGCTGCTGCCGATGATCATGTTCCCGCGCACCGTGATCCGCGGCATCTTCGCGCTGGAGTGGTTCACCGAGGAGAACTGGGCCGCGCTGCGCCGGGACCTCGGCGCCCTGGTGCGCCGCGGGGAGCTGCGCTACCAGCAGACCGTCCACCAGGGCTTCGACAGCATCCCGGCCGCCTACCGCAGCCTGTACGTCGACCGGTCGGCGAGCCGGGGGAAGGTGCTGGTCGAGCTGTGAGCGGGACCGGAAGGGCCCCTCGGCCTGGCGGGGCCGAGGGGCCGGTCTGCGGAGCCAGGGGCCTGCGGGCCCGGGGTCAGCCCAGGGTGAACCAGGTGCTGCGGGACTTCTTCCACTCCGGGTGGGTGAGGTCCTTGGCGTCGGTGCCGTCGCCGTAGAGGTCGGCGGAGCCGTTGTCGGTGATCAGCTGGACGCGGGCGCCCGGGGCGTCGAGGTCCGGCAGGTCCGGGGCGGCCTCCCAGGCGCCGGCGTCGCCGGTGGGCAGGTCGAGCAGCTTGACCGGCTCGGAGCCCGGCCGGCCGTCCCAGCGGTAGAGCGCGTACGGGGCGGAGTTGTCCTCGGCCGCCCAGGAGCCCGCCACGATCACGTACTGGCCGAGGGCGTTGCGGCGCAGGTCGCGGACGGACAGGCCGCCGAGGTCCAGCTCGATCGGCTCGCCGATGGTCGCGTGGGTGCCCGAACCGTCGAACAGGGACGAGAAGTTGGTGATCGGCACCAGCAGCGCCCGGCCGCCGGTGACCGCCGGGGTGAGCGGGGCGCGGAAGCCCACGTACGCGGTGGTGGAGCTGCCCGGGGCGAACTCCAGGCCCTCGACGTTGAACCCGTCGATCTGCTTTGGCGCCTGGCCCTCGGCGGCGCCGGCCGCGAAGCCGTAGCGGTCGCCGTGGGCGCTGTCCCAGGCGATCAGGTCGTCGCGCAGGCCCTGGTAGGAACCGGTCAGCGACAGCTGGGTGTCGGCGCCGGAGCCGGTCACCCTGGTGGTGAACAGGGTGTGCCGGTCGGGCTTGACCTTGCCGTCCTTGTTGTTGCCCAGCGAGCCCGTCCAGTAGATCGTGTCGCCGACCCGCGCGGCGGCCTCGATGTCGATCTCGCTGCTGACGCCGAGCGCCGAGCTGAAGTCCCAGCTGCGCACCGGGGCACCGGAGTTGGCGCGGTCGTAGAGCCGCAGGGTGTTGGACTCGTCGTCGCCGACCAGGAGGTAGCCGCCGCCCGCGTCCACGGCGGCCGAGGCGTCGCTGGAGCCCGTCAGGTAGCGGCTCGCGGCGGAGTCCCGGACGGCGGCCGAGGCGGCGTAGTGCAGGGTGCGGGTGGCGCTCCTGCCGCCCAGGCCGGTCACCTTGACGGTCAGGTCGGTGTAGCCGACGCCCCGGGCGGCGACCGCCAGGGTGCGGGTGGCGCCGCCGCCGGTCACCGTCACGTCGCCGGTCCGGGCCACCGAGGTCTTGGTGCTGGCCGAGGCCGCGACCGTCAGCGCCGAGGCGGGGGCGCCGCTCTGGGCGACCGTGACGCCCACCGTCGGGTCGCCGGTGGCGCCCACCGCGCCGGACAGGTAGCCGGCGGAGAAGGTGATCGTCGGAGTGCCGTACGAGGCGGCGGCGGAGGGCACCGCCGGGAGGGCGAGCACCGGGACCGCCGCGACGGCGACGGCCAGCGGCAGCAGACGGCGGGTGGGGAGGAGCACGGTGACAGCCCTTCGACGCAGGGGAGTTGGGGCGGGGAAGTTGGCGCGGGCGAGTTGGGGCGGGGAAGTTGGCGCGGGGAAAGCCTGCTGTCCGTGGGCGAACGCCGACCCTACGTCAGCGAACGGCACGACGAACAGCAGGCTTCCGGCCCGGTTCCGTGGACTTCGAGGCGCGGCGTCAGCCGGAGATCCCGGCCGCGCGCAGCCGGCGCTCGACCTCCTCCCAGGTCGGGGTGACCGGGGCGGTCGGGCGGCTGCCCATGCCCTTGTCCTTGAAGCCGCTGGAGGTGGAGACGCAGACCACCGGGCCGTCCGCCGGGGCGTCGGCGCCGAGGCTGCGCAGCCCCGCCAGGCCGGCCGCCGCGGACAGCTCGGTCCACAGCCCGGCCCGGGACAGCTCCCGCTGGGCGTCGGCGAGTTGGCGGTCGTCCACGGTCAGCGCGGCGCCGCCGCTCCCGTTCACCGCCAGTACGCCGCGGTAGCCGCTCACCGGGGAGGCGATCGAGTAGGCGTTGCTCGGGCCGACCGTCACGTGCGCGGCTGGGGCGCCCTCGGCGATCGCCCGGTGCAGCGGGCCGGAGGCCGCCGACTCGCAGGCGTAGATCCGCGGCACCCGCTCGGCCAGGCCCAGCCGGCGCAGCTCGGTGAAGCCCTTCCAGACGCCGTAGAGCAGCTCGCCGTACCCGGTGGGGACGAACACCGCGCTCGGCACGCCGACGTCCTGGAAGATCTCGTACGCGACGGTCTTGTAGCCCTCGGGGCCGAAGGCGTGGCCGGTGTGGGTGGTCGTCAGGTTGCTGACCGGGTGCAGGCCGAAGCGCTCCACCACCTGCCGCAGCAGCGGCCAGCGGGCCTCCCAGGGGACGGGCAGCACCACGGCGCCGTAGGCGTTGAGGAAGGCGTCCACGGCGGGCGGGGTGTCCGGGCCGGTGAACACCACGCAGGGCAGCCCCGCGCGGGCGGCGTACGCGGCCGCCGAGGCGCCGTGGTTGCCCGAGGAGGCCACCGCGATGCCGGGCGCGCCGACGCCGACGGCGGCGCTGGTGGTGCAGCGGTTCAGCCGGTCCTTGTGGCTCCAGGTCGGGTTGCGGGACTCGTCCTTGACGTACACGCCCGGCCCGAGCTCCACCAGCGGGGTGGCGCCCTCGCCGAGGCCGGGGGCGAGCAGCGGCGGCAGCAGCGGGGCCCAGCGCTCCAGGCCGCCGCGGGCCTGCACGGGCGCGAACAGGGTCTCCGGGTCGGCCTTGTCGTAGGCGTAGTCGACCTCGACGGGGTAGGAGACGTCCTCCGTGCTGGTGCGCGGGCAGCCCGAGGTCAGCGGCGGCCAGAGGGGGTAGTCGAGGGTGGGGTCGCCGAGCGAGCGCTGGCCGGTTGCGAGGGAGTCCGAGGTTGCCATGTAAGCAGCCTAGGTGGCTTTCGGGTGCTACCGGGCAGGTTTTTGAATCTTGTTCGGCAGGGGACACTCACGGGGTGCCGAACCTCGGGCGTCGGGCGCCCGAAGTCGGACAGGAGCCGGGAGGCGAGATGGACAGCGGGATACGGGCGATGGTCGACGCGGTCGACGAGGCGCGGCGGCAGTTGCGGGAGAACGCGCTGCCGAAGGCGCGGGACCGGCGGGAACCGGTTGCGATCGGTGATGAGCACCAGGTTCTGGGGGCGGTGGCCTCTTTGGTGGACGTAGTAGCGGAGCTGCTCGGGAGCATTGAGCCGCGGCTGACGTCGTCCGAGGCGCACGGTGCGCACTTCGAGGCGGCGAAGCGGCTGCGGGAGCAGGCGAGTTACATCCGGGACAGGGCGAAGAAGGTCGAGGAACTGGCCGAGTGAGAGCCGCCGGTGCCCCCCCGTGTGAGAGGGCACCGGCGGCCGTTCGTCCCGGCTCAGCGGTGGGTGGTGAACTGCACCACCTGCTGGTAGGTCGGGCGGTTCTGCCAGGTGGTCTTCGCGTCCGTCACCCCGCCCAGCGGCCGCTGGATGATGGTGTCGGCGCACCACTGGTCGCCCGCCGTGCAGTCCGCGTCGCCCGGGTAGACCTGGGCGGGGGTCTGGGCGGCGGCCTTGGCCAGGGTGCTCAGCAGCACGGTGCGGCAGCCCGAGAGGTCGCCGCCGCCGCAGAACGGGCGGGCCAGCGGGCCGGCCACCGGGTCGCCGAGGACGGCCCGCAGGTCCTTGTCCAGGTAGCTCCACCAGCCGTACTGGAAGGCCGAACCCTTGTGCGGGATGGCCTCGTTGGCGCTCACCGGGCCGCCGCCGGTGGCGCCGGTCTGGCCGCCGGAGGGCGACTCGTTGATCTGCAGCGCACCGGTCAGCGCCGAGAATAGCTGGTCCCCGAGCCCCGGCCGCATGACGCCGTCGGCGACCAGCGGCCACCAGGCGTCCATCACCCGGATCGCGGTCGCGTCCGCGTAGGCGTGGCTGCCCGCGGCGGTCTCCTTGCGCTGGGCGCCGTCGGCGAGCCAGGCCTCCAGCTGCTGGAGGGCGGTGGCGGCGGCCGGGTCGGTGACCGGGGCGCTGCGCAGCACCCGGATCAGGTCGGGCAGTACGTCCTCGGCCCGCAGGTCGGCCAGGGCGGCGCCCTCCATGGCCTGGGTGAGGGTGACCCGGCTCGCCTTGCCGCCGCCCTGGAGCAGCGCCTTGACCCGGTCGTCGAGCAGGTTGGCGCGGTGCACCGAGCCGTTGCCGAAGCCGGCGGCCGTGTAGCCGTCAGCCTGCTTGTTGTTCCAGGAGACGTAGTAGTCCTGGTTGACGGACTGCGGGTGCTCGGCCGGCGGGGTGTACCGGGCGGTGTTGGTGGCCGGGTCGAAGTCGGCCCACTCGTAGGCGGGGCGGGCGAGTACGGGCAGTCCGGCGTCCACCCCGGGGGCGCGCACCGGGTTGCTGCCGGAGTTGTAGTAGGCGATGTCGCGGGAGTCGGCGTAGAACCAGTTGAAGGTGTAGTTGATGTCCTGCGCGGCCCGCTGGAAGCTCGGCGCGTCGTGCACCGCGCCCGGGTCGTTCAATTCCTGGAAGCCGATGATGGAATCGGCCTCGTGGCGGTAGGTGGAGCGCAGCGAGGTGAAGGCGACGGGCGCCCCGCCGACGGTGCCGCGGGCCGTCACCAGGCCGTAGTTGGAGCGGTACATCACCAGGGTGTAGGAGCCGGCCGGGGTGGAGTCGGCGGTGGTCGGGCTCCAGGCGTCCTTGCGCTCCAGCCGGTCGAAGGGCAGGCACTGCCCGTGCCAGAGGTAGGAGTTGGCGGCGGTGGTGACCGGCGAGCCGTCGGTGGTGCAGAGCGGGACGGCGTAGGTGTCGGTGATGTCCTGCCCGGCCGAGGTGGCGCTCCAGGCGTAGTCCTGGCCGCGGCCGAGCTGCACGTAGAAGCTGAGGCCCGCGAAGGCCGCGCCGCGGGCGCTGATGCCGGGGCCCTGGATCTCCTCCAGCATCAGCAACTGCGGGGCGAAGTAGCCGGTTTGGGGGCCGAACACGGCGACCGGGTGGCCGTCGTCGGTGTGCGCGCCGGAGACCAGCAGGGCGTTGGACATGCCGTGCTTGGCGGTGAGCAGGTTGCCCGGCAGGACGCCGTCCGCCTTCGTGGTCGCGGAGTTCGCCGAGCCGGTGGCGTCGTAGACCACCTTCTCGGGCACCACCGAGCCCGGGTCCGGCAGGGCCTGGCCCTGCGGGGCGTCCGGCACCGTCGCGTACGGGAAGCTCTGGCCGTCGTGCAGGGTGCGGACGGCCTCCGGGTCGTCGGACTCGCGCAGGGACTTCCACAGCGCGTCCCCGGCGTCCTTGCCGTACCGGGCCTCGGCGGCCGACTTCACCTGGGCGGAGGCGAGTTCGCCGCCGCCGCCGGCGCCGAACAGCGCACCGACCACGGAGGCCAGGGCGACCAGGTCGGTCAGCTTGAACGGCTCGATCGAACCGGCGTTGGTGATCGGGTCGATGTGGCCGGTGAGGTCGTACTCGCCGGGGAAGGTCCGGGCGTTGTACGCCTGGCTCGCGTACTGGTTGATGCCGTCCAGGTACGCGGTGGCGTCCGCGAGCGCCTGGGTGGCCCGGCCGCCGCGGGCGGCGAGCGCGTCGATCTGCTGCTGCAGCTCGGCCTCGGTGTACGGGGCGGCCTGCCAGAAGCTCTGCTCCAGCTGCCGGTTGGCGGCCGCGCCGCCGGCGAAGCCGGACAGCTGGCCGCGGCCGACGTGCCGGAACAGGTCCATCACCCAGAGCCGGTCCTGCGCGGCGGCGTAGCCCGCGCCGAACTCGGTGCCGTAGCGGGTGGTGCCGCTGATGTGGGGGACACCGGTGGCCTTGTCGCGCACGATCGTCACGTCCGGGCGGGGGCTGACGGTGCTGGCCACCTGGTCGGCGGGGACGCCGAAGGAGGCGTCGTTGAAGAAGTTCCGCAACCCGGCCTCGGTCAGCCCCGGGTAACCGGAGGCGAGGGCCGAGTACGGGCCGAGCTGGTCGTCGGTGTGCGCGGGGCGGCTGCCGAACATCCGGTTGAGCAGGATCTCGGCGAGGGTGGCGTTGCCGTTCTCGCCGGGCGGGAGGATGTCGGTGCAGCGGCCGCCGCAGTAGTCGGGGGCGGCGGCCGGGGTGGGGGAGGCGGTGGCGGGCGCGGTCAGGGCGGCGGTCACGAACAGGGCCGACGCGAGCGCGACGGCCGCGAGCCGGAGGGGGTGGGGGCGGCGGGTGCGTGGGGGCAAGGCGAGCTCCTCCGTCGAAGCCACGGGGAGTCGACGGTAGGGGTGCTACTGGCCGGTTGGCTAGTGCCGTGCATGCCATTTCGCCGGTGATGCACCGGAGTTGGGGGGCGTTGAGGGACGTTGGGGAGCCTTGGGCCGCGGGGCGAGGGAGCGGATGGCCTCCGGCGGGAACGGGTGTCGGTGGGGTCGGTTAGGGTCGCTCGCGGTAGTGGTGATCTTCCGTCGTGACGGTGGCGGGGCAAGGGGTGCGTGGTGGGGCGGGAGCTGCTTTCTGCTGGTGAGGCGTGCTGGGGGCGGGCGTACCTGGATGTGGGGGCTTCGGGGGAGGAGCCGCTGCGGGTGGTCGAGGGGCTGCACCTGCTGGGGGAGGCCCGTTACGAGGGCTGGGAGGGGCCCGCGGCGGTGCTGCTGGACGGGGTGAGCGGGGAGGTGTTCCTCGGGCGGCCGGACGACGACGGGGTGCTGCGGCGGGACTTGCTGGCCAGCAGTGTGGAGTGCCTGGTGGCGCTGGCGCGGGTGGTCGAGAGGCTCGGTGGGGGACGGGAGTACGGGCCGGCGGGCGTTGCCGAGCTCGTGGCGGCCGGGCGGCAGCGGCTGCGCGAGGCCGATCCGGAGCTGTACCGGCGGACGGACGGTCGGCCCGCGCACTGGGAGGCGGCGCTGACGGTCCGTGCCCTGGCGTGGGGTGCCGGGGCGGGCGGGGCGGGGGAGTTGGCGTATGCCGTCACGCCCGGGTTGGTGGAGGACCTGGCGACGGCGGAGGGGGAGGGGACCGTCCGCCGGTTCGGGGAGGACGAGTTGCCCGCGAGCGTGACGCACGGTCCGACCCGGCGGCTGCTGGTCGAGGTCGGGCTGCCGGTGTCCGAGGACTGCGTGCTCTCCGTGGACGCCGAGGGGCCGCTGGAGGGCTACGAGCCGGAGGAGGACGACGAGGAGGAGCCCTCGGACCGGGCGTACCAGCGGGGGTTCCCGGTGCTCGGCGGGTGGATGTACGAGTTCGACGTACTGCTCGACGGCGCGACCGGGCGGGTCGAGCTCACCGATGTGTGGGGTGACGGCGGGACGGCCGCCTACTTGCACCGGGACCTCTCCGCGCTGCTGTACACGCTCTGGACCTTCCATCGGCTGCGGGCCTCCCGGGAGGAGGCGTACCAGGCACGGAAGGAAGCCCCCTGGTCGGTCTTTGACCCGTGCGAGCTGTTCGACGGCGCGGCCGAGGAGGCGCTGCGGGCGATCGACCCGGAGGCCTTCGCGAGCGAGGAGCACTTCTGGCCGATCCGGATCGACGACGGGCACATGGGCAGTCTGTTGGAGTAGTCGGATCGTTGGAGTAGTCGGAGCAGCTGGAGTAGGGGGTCGGCCGGTGGATCGGCGATTGGCCGCGGTGGTGTGGCGGCGGAAGAGGCTGCTGCTCCTGCCGGGGCTCACGGTGGCGGTGGTGGGTGGGGTCGCCGCGTCGGTGGTGCGGGCGGAGGTGCTGCTCGGGGGGAGCCTGGTGGTCGGGGTCGCCGGGCTGGTGGTGCTGTTGTTCCTGGTGACCTTCGGCAATGCGGCGATGCTGATCGCGGCTGATGACGCTCTGCGGGGGCGGGCGGTAAGGGTCGGCTCCAGTTGTGCGCGGGCGGCGGGGCGGTTGCCGGTGATCGCGGGCTGGGCGGTCGGCGGGGCTCTCACCATGCTGGTGGGGGCGGTGCTGCTGGTCGGGGTCGGCTGGTTGATGGCGAGCTACCTGGTGCTGCCGGCGATGGTGCTCGACGGTGTCGGGATCCGCGAGGCGCTGCGGAGGTCCCGGGAGGTGTACCGGCGTGAGGGGTGGGCGAGTGCCCGGGGTTCGGGCTGGCTGGCCCTGCCGGTGGTGCTGACCCTGATGCCGTCGCTGGTGGTCCTGGTCCTGGGCCTCACCTCGAAGGACCGGGTGCTCGGTGCGCTGCTGGTCGCGGGCGCGGTGGTGTGCCTGGGCGGTGGGTTGGCGGTGACGGCGGGCCTGTCCGGGGTGTTCCGGGTCCGGTACTACCGGGAGGCGACGGGGAGGCCGGTCGAGGCCGTGCAGGTGCATCAGGTGCAGCCGGTGTTGCACGTGTCGCCGGTGGAGTAGGACGCCAGTGGGTCGGCAGCCGTGGGGGCGGCTGCCGACCCGGGGGCCGTGCCCGGCTCAGTCGGGCAGGTGCGGGGGTGGTGGGGTGCCGGTCAGGGCTTGAGGATGAGGCGGATGGGGTTGCCTTCCTTGCGCTCCAGGGCCTCGACGGCGCGGGCGGCGTCGGCCAGGGGGAAGGTGCCGCTGACCGAGCGGGCGAAGTCGAGGCGGCCACCGCGGACCAGGTCGACCAGGTCGACGACGTCCTGGCCGTCGGAGCCGTAGTGGCCCAGGATCTGCTGGCGCAGGTAGCTGACCATGGTGCCCTTGGTGATGGTCAGCGGCTTGTCGGTGAGGCCGACCAGGACCAGGCGGCCGCGTTCGCCGAGGGCGGCCACGGCCTGTTCGCGGACGGGCGCGACACCGGCGAAGTCGAAGGCGGCGGCGAGAGGGCGGCCTGCGGTGGCCTCGCGCAGGCGGTCGGCGAACTGCGGGTCGGCGGGGTCGAGGGCGGCGTCGGCACCGAAGGCGAGGGCGCGCTCGCGGGCGGCGGGAAGCGGGTCGACGGCGACGATCGGGAAGGCGCCGATGGCGCGCAGCAGTTGGACGCCGTGGGCGCCGAGTCCGCCGACGCCCCAGACACCGACCGGCTCGGCGGGGCGGACGGCGCCGGTGCCGGTGATGGCGGCCCAGGGGGTGGAGACCGCGTCGGGGATGAAGCAGGCCTGCTCGAAGGGGAGGTCGTCGGGAATCGGGACGAGCGTGGTGGCGGTGGCGAGGGCGTACTCGGCCCAGCCGCCGTCGTAGTCCACGCCGCGGGTGTGCACCCGGCCGTTGCGGGTCTCGCCGGCCTGGAGCAGCACCCGGTCGCCGACGGCGGCGGTGGTGACGCCCGCGCCGAGGGTGTGCACGGTGCCCGCGACCTCGTGGCCGAGGGTGACCTTGTCGCCCTGGAGGAGGAAGGGCTTGAGGGTGCCGTCGATGAGGTGGACGTCGGAGAGGCAGACGCCCGCGGCCTCGACCTTGATCAGCACCTCGCCCGGTCCGGGGGTCGGGACGGGCACCTCCTCGACGGCGAACGCGCCCTTGGTGACGTCGAGTCGGCCGGCGAGCATCGTGGCGGTCATCGGGACTTCCCTTCTGCCGGGGGTGGCGGGACCGGGGGAGTGTGCCTCGCCATCCCAAACTTGCTTGTTAGCCAACAAGCAAGTTCAACCCTAGCATGGTGCCATGCCCACGCACGATGACCCGGCCACCGGCACGACCGCCCGTACGACGACGGCCCGCGCGGCCGCTCCGCAGGGCGCCCAGCCCCGGCGCACCCAGGCCGAACGGCGCGCCCACGCCGAGGCGGCGCTGATCGCCGCCGCCGCCCGGCTGATCGCCGAGCACGGCAGCACCGGGGTCACCCTGGCCAGGGTGGGGGAGGAGGCGGGGTTCAGCCGGGGCCTGGCCACCCACTACTTCGGCTCCAAGGCCGCGCTGCTCGCCCGGCTCCAGGAGGAGGCGCTGGCCGAGGCGATGGCGGCGGCCGCGCCCGAGCGCAGTGGCGCCGGGGCGGCGGAGGAGCTGTGCCGCTTCGCCCGGGGTGTGCTGGAGGGCGTGCGGAACCCGACCGACCTGGGCCGGGCCTTCGTGGTCCTGGGGGCGGAGGCCCTCGCGGGCACCTCCGAGCTGACGCCGGCGGTGGCGGAGCTGGACGCCCGGACGCGCGCCTGGGTGGTGGACGTGCTCGGCCAGACGGACGTGCTCGGCCAGGGCGTGGCGGACGGCGAGCTGCGGGCCGGGGCGGGCGCCGGGGTGGATGCCGGGGCCTTCGCGTTCGCCTTCGTGGGGCTGCTCAAGGGGCTGGTGGTGCAGGCGGCGGCCGCGCCGGAGGCCTTCGACGTGGCGACCGCGACGGTGGAGGCGGAGCGCTGGATCCGGTTGGCGCTCGTCGCGGACTGAGGACCGGGCGCGGGCGCGCCGCTCGGCGCCGGACTGCTGACGGTGCCGGACTGCCGACGGAACGGGGCGACTCCGGGCTACTGACGTATCCGGACTGCTGAGGAACCGGACTGCCGCTGGGAGCGGCTGCGGGTCGGGGGTGTCGCGATGCGGACCCGGGTGGTGGCGGGCGCCTGCTCCAGGTCGTCCAGCTGGGCGAGGATGGTGGCGCGCAGCTCGTCGTCGTCCTCGAAGTGGTGGTCGTTGAAGAGGGTGTAGCCCGTCCACATCAGGTTGGCGCACACCCGGGCCGGCACCCGCCCGGTCCGGGCGCCCATGCCGACCAGGGCCACCGAGCGGATGCTGTCCGGCGCCAGCCGGTTCTGCCGGTGGACGGCCTGGAAGGCGGCGGCGCAGGCGAGGGCGACGTTCAGCGTCTCGCTCACGTTCTGCGAGGAGGTCTGCATCGTGGGCGCCGAGATCAGGAACTTCGGGTTGACCGCACCGGAGGGCACGCAGACCGCGCTGCCCACCGGCAGGGCGCCCGCGTGCTGGTCGCGGATCGCCCGCTGCACCTTGAGCTGGATGCCCGCCCCGAGGTGGCGCTTGATCGCCGCGTCCGCCCCGCCGTCCATCCGGCCCTTGGAGTTGGTCGGGCTGACCCAGGCGTCGACCTGCTCGGTGAGGATCGAGCCCTGCCGGATCTCGATGCCGGGGGTGTCGGCGAAGGCGGCCCGCCAGGACTCGACCACCGAGGCGTTGAGGTCCGTCAGCACCACCCTGAGCGGGGGCTGCGAGCGGTCCGTCGTCATGTTGCAACTCCTTTCGTACGGGGAGGGGTTCTCCCTGTCGTTCCCGACGCTAGCGCGCAGCACTGACAATCCGTCCGGGGCCGTCCGGGGGTCGTTCGGGCAGGTGGGCCGTCGGGCCGGATTGTCAGTGCCGGCTGTTAGGAAGGTGTCGTCCGCCGGAAAGCTGACGGACCGTCATCCGATGCCTTCCGTGACCCGACCAGCCGGAGTACCACCATGAGCGCTGCCGACACCTCTGCCACCAACCAGCCCGAAACGCACGACCCGAACGACCCGTTGGCCCTCGCGGAGCTGTTCCGCGGCGGCGGCGAGCCGTGGCTTCCGGTGCTCAAGCCGGTGATCGAGGCGCAGTCCGGTGCGGCCTCGTTCATCGGCCCGGCGCGCAGCCCGGAGGTCGTGCCGGTCCGCGAGCTGACCTTCCAGGCGCTCAAGCCGCACGCCCCGCACCGGTGGAAGGTGGTGGTCTTCGGGCAGAACCCGTACCCGCGCCCGGAGAGCGCCACCGGCATCGCGATGTTCGACAACGCCTTCCACGACTGGAAGGACAGCCAGTTCGGCCGGGTGATCAGCATCCGCTGCATCATCAAGGCCGCGGCGATGTGGAAGTACGGCATTCCCAAGAAGACGCCGATCGCGGACATCCGCGCGCTGTTGAAGAAGGAGGAGACGGTCCAGCCGCCGGAGTGGTTCCAGGCGATGCTGACCCAGGGCGTGCTGCTGCTGAACGCGGCGCTGACCGCCAGTGCGGACGGCGCGATGGGCCCGGAGCAGCACACCGGGTTCTGGCGGCCGGTGGCCGAGCGGATCGTGGAGGAGATCCTGCGGGCCAAGCAGGAGGCGGGGGAGGAGGACCGGGGTGTGGTCTTCGCCTGGTGGGGTGCGCACGCACGCAGCTTGAAGAGCGTGGTGCAGCGCTTGGAGAAGAAGTACCCGGGGGTCGAGGTCCGGCACATCGACCACGCCAACCCGGCGGCCCAGGGCGACATCTTCTGCGACAACGAGCACTTCGCCGCGGTGAACGCCGCGCTCGGCTCGCTCGGCGCGGACGGGATCGACTGGCTGCCGAGCAAGGGCTGGGACGCCGGCGCGGCGGCGGTCGGGGGCGCGGACGGCGGCGTCGCCGAGCGGATGGGCGCGTTCATCGCGTCCACCATGGAGCTGCACCAGCTGTACCTGGACCGGCTCGCCGGCGTGAAGGACGAGGGGCTCGAACTCCCGGCCATCAGCGGGGTGTTCGACACGCCGCTGATGGACTTCCGGGCGGCGGTGGCCCCGGTGGCCGAGCTGCTGCGCGGCCTGGACCGGCACGTCACGCTGTCGCACGAGTTCGGCAAGCGGCGGGCGGACGAGTGGGCGGCCGAGCGTGCGGCCGGGCAGGTGGACAAGCAGGTGGCCGGGAGGCCGGACGGGCGCGGCGGCGCGGGGGTGCCCGACGGGCTGTCCGCGGACGCGATCGCCGCGCTGTACCTGTACACCTGCGAGTCGGCGTTCTACCGGGAGATCAACGCGGTGCTGCGCTCCCCGGACCGGGCCCGGCTGGTGCCGTACCTGCCGTACCTGCGGCTGTTGTTCGCGGCGGTGTCGCAGCTGCCGGTGCGGACGGAGCCGCTCTGGCGCGGGGTGGCGCTGGACCTGCGCAAGCAGTACCCGCTGGGGCGGACGGTGACGTGGTGGGGGGTGTCCTCCTGCACGTCCGAGCTGGGCGTGGCGAAGTCCTTCCTGGGCAGCCGGGGCAAGCGGACGCTGTTCGAGGTGCGGCCGCTGCGCGCCACGGGCATCCAGCGGTTCTCGGCGTTCACGGGCGAGGAGGAGTACATCCTGCTGCCCGGTACCCAGTTGGAGGTCACGGACGTGCAGGCCCAGCGCGGCGGGCTGTGCACGGTGACGCTGACCGAGGTCGCGGAGGCGCCGTTGGTGTCCTGAGCCGCCGACCTGTCCACGAGCAGGCATCCGACCAAGTTAATATCTTTACTGGGTTAAGCTAAGCTGGATCCTTCGGACGACAGTCGAGTCGAGCGCGGAGGAAGCCATGACGACAGGAGCCGAGGACCTCGACCGTGAGCTGGCGCGCGAGCGGGCCCACGTCGAGGCCTGCCGGGCGGCGATGGCCCGGCAGGTCGAGGACGCCGCCCACCAGGTCGTCGCCGGGGAGGACGTCTCGGGCGACGGCGCCAGCGCCGAGGCGCTGGGCCGCTACCTGCGGACCCGCGCCAAACGGATGCGGGAGCTGCCGGACAGCCCCGCCTTCTTCGGCCGCCTCGACTTCGGCGACGGGCCCGGTGCCGGGGACCACCGGGGCAGCGCTACTACGTCGGGCGGCAGCGGATCTCCGAGGACCCGACGGCGCCACCGCTGGTGATCGACTGGCGGGCCCCGGTCTCCCGGGCGTTCTACCGGGCGAGCGCCACCGACCCGCTCGGGCTCGCCGGGCGCCGACGCTTCGGCTGGGCGCCGTCGAGCCCGGGCCGACCGGAGGACCTGACCGGGCTGGAGGACGAGCGGCTGGACACGGCGGCCGGGCCCTGGCCCGGACCCGGGCCAGGGCCAGGGCCAGGGCCAGGGCCCGGCCGCCCCGGTGGCCTCCTCGCCGCCGAGATCGAGCGCCCGCGCACCGGGCCGATGCGCGACATCGTCGCCACCATCCAGCCCGAGCAGGACGCGCTGGTGCGCGGCGAACTGGCCGAGTCGGTCTGCGTCCAGGGCGCGCCCGGCAGCGGCAAGACCGCCGTCGGCCTGCACCGCGCCGCCTATCTGCTGTACAGCTTCCCGCAGCGGATCCGGCGCAGCGGCCTGCTGGTGATCGGCCCCAATCGGACCTTCCTGCGCTACATCGCCGAGGTCCTCCCCGCGCTGGGCGAGCTCGACGTCTCCCAGTGCACCGTGGAGGACCTGGTCGCCACCCGCCCGGCCACCGCGGTGGACGACGCGCGGGCCGCCGCGCTCAAGCACGACGCCCGGATGGCGGAGGTGCTGCGCCGGGCGCTGTACGGCCGGATCAGGACCACCGGTGCCGGGCCGCTGGCCGTCCCGGAGGGCTCCTACCGCTGGCGGGTCCCCGCCGAGCGGCTCGACCGGCTGGTCGCCGAGGTCCGCGGGCAGGCACCGCCGTACGCGATCGGGCGGGAGAACCTCCGCGCCCGGGTGGTGGCCCTGCTCCAGCAGCAGGCCGAACGCCGCACCGACGTCAAGAACGCCACCTGGCAGCAGAAGGTCGGCCGCAGCCGACCGGTCGCGGCGTTCCTGGAGACGGCCTGGCCCGCGCTGCGCCCGGAGGCCGTGCTGGCCGCGCTGCTCGGCGACCCGGCCGTGCTGGCCGAGGCGGCCGAGGGCCTGTTCGACGCCGAGGAGCAGGCCGCACTCCTCTGGCGCAGGCCGCCGCGCTCGGAGAGGAGCGCCAAGTGGTCCGAGCCCGACCTGCTGCTGCTCGACGAGCTGGCCGGGCTGATCGAGCGCCCGGCGAGCTTCGGCCATGTGGTGGTGGACGAGGCCCAGGACCTCTCCCCGATGCAGTGCCGGGCGATCGCCCGGCGCAGCGCCTTCGGCTCGCTCACCGTCCTCGGCGACCTCGCCCAGGCCACCGCGCCCTGGTCGGCCCGCGGCTGGGCCGAGCAACTCGCCCACCTGGGCAAGCCGCAGGCCGCGCTGGTGCCGCTGACCACCGGCTACCGGGTCCCCGCCGCGGTGACGGCGCTGGCCAACCGGCTGCTGCCGGCCCTGGATGTGGACGTGCCGCCCGCCGTCTCGCTGCGGCGGGACGGCGAGGTGGCCGTCCGGCCGGTGTCCGACCTCGACGCGGCGCTGGTGGCCGCGGTGCGCGCCGCGCTGGAGCGGGAGGGTTCGATCGCGGTGATCGCCGCGGACGCGGCGGTGGCGGGTGCCGGCGCCGCGCTCGTGGCGGCCGGGATCCCGAGCGCCCCGGCCGAGGAGGCCGCCCCCGCGGCCCGGGTCACGCTGCTGCCGGCCTCGCTCGCCAAAGGGCTGGAGTACGACCATGTGATCGTCCTGGAGCCGGCCGCCATCGCGGAGGCCGAACCGCGCGGGCTGCACCGGCTGTACGTGGTGCTGACCCGCGCGGTGTCCCGGCTGGACCTCCTGCACACCCGCCCGCTCCCGGGCCCGCTGGCCGGGAGCTGACCCGGCCGGCCACCGCCCCCGGCCCCGGCGCGCTGACACCCGTTCGCCCCGCCGTCGCCCGGGTGTTCGGGTTCGTGGACCGACCGTCCGGACGGCGGCGGCCATCGCCCGGTCCGGCTCGGTTCCCGCGCGGTCGGTGCCCGCCCGCCGCCGGGCCGTACCGCACGGGCGCCGCCGGATAAGCCAATGCGAGTTCCCCGCGAGTTGCGCCCCCGATTCCCGGGCGCGGTGGGCGGGTTGTCGAAACGGCCCATTCGGGAGGGGGCGCTGCCGGGTGCTGGCCGGTTATCGCCAACTATTGAGCGTGCTCACTCAGCTGAGGTACAGTCATCAGCGGTTGATCGGCACACTATTCATCATCCTCGATGGCAGAACCGACCAGGCGGCACAACCGGCCTCCGCAGAGCGGCGATCCAGTGACGGATCGAATGAGTTCTGACATCTTTTCCAGAAAGGCCGCTTCGGAGACCATGGACTTTCCGGACGACCTCGGGCCAAAAGCCGGACTTCCTGGATGGCGCCCGTGAACGGCCAGATACTCCCCGACAAATGGTTCGTTTCCCGAGAATTGCGTCCGGAGGCGCCGGTCAGGCTCGTCTGCTTCCCCTATGCGGGGGGCGGCACGTCCATCTACGCGCGCTGGCCCGCCGCACTGGGCCCCGAGGTCGAGGTCGCCGCGCTGGCCCTGCCGGGCCGGGAGCGCCGCCTCGGTGAGCCCGCGGCCGTCGACGTGGACCGGATCGCCGAGGCCGTCGCGGCCACCACCGACCGCCCGTACGCGCTGTTCGGCCACTCGATGGGCGGCCTGCTCGCCTTCGAGGTGGTCCGGTGGCTGCGCCGGGCCGGGGCCGAACTGCCCGTCCACCTCTTCGTGTCGGGCTGCCCGCGGCCCGACCAGCCGCGGGGCGACGACATCTTCGACGGCCTGTCGGCGCTGCCCGACGACGCCATGCTCCAGCGGCTGGTCCGCGGCGGTGGCCTGCCCGCCTTCGTGCTGGACGAGCCGGAGCTGCTGGAACTCGTCCTGCCCGTCTGCCGGGCCGACTTCGGCTGGCTGGACGCCTACGACTGCGGTGACGAGCCGCCGGTGCCGGTGCCGATCACCGCCTTCGTCGGCAACGAGGACGCCTCGGCCCGACCCGAGGACGCGGCCGGCTGGGCCGCGCACACCACCGGACCGTTCGCCCAACACGTCCTGCCGGGCGGTCACTTCTTCCTCGACGACAACCTGGACGCCATCGGCCGGGCCGTCCGTGCCGGGATCGGGAGCCCCGTGGCCTGAAGCCGCGGGCCCCGGCAGGGGGCCGCGAGACGGGCAGGCCCCGGTCCGCGACGGTTGGAACGACGAGGTCAGGAACTGCGATGGCGGATGGAACCACCGGGTCGGCCGGGCCCGGCGCGGAGGGGGAGCGGATCGCCCGGGCGGCCCACGGCCAGGAATTGGTCTGGCGGACCGGCCGCCGCTCCGGGGGCCTGCTGCTCCAGCACGTGGCCGACACCTTCCGGTTGGACGCCGCGGTCGACGAGGAGCAGCTCCGGTCGGCGCTGGCCGCGCTGACCGCCCGGCACACCGCGCTGCGGACCTCGGTGCGGGTGCTGGACGGCGAACTGCGGCAGGTGGTGCACCCGGCGATCGAGCTGCCGGTGGAGTTCACCGATCTCAGCGGCCCGGACGACGGCAAGCGCGCCGAGCGGCTGGCCGAGATCGCCGACCAGGCCGCCGTGTTGCCCTTCGACCCGGCCCGGGCGCCGCTGTGGCGGGCCGTCGCGGTCCGGCTCGGCGAGGCGGACTGGGCGGTGGTCCTGGTCGCCCACCAACTGGTCTGCGACCCGGCCTCGTTGTTCCTGCTCAACGCCGAACTCGCCGAACTGTGCGCCGCCGAGGAGCAGGGCCGGGCCCCGGTGCTGCCGGACCGGCTGCTGGACTTCGCCGACCTCGCGGACCGGCAGTACGAGCGGGACCGACAGCACGAGCGGGCGGGCCGGCAGTACGAGCGGGACCGGCAGCGCGAGCGGGACGGGAACCTCGACAGGGAGCAGCAGCTCCGCCGGGAACTCCCCTCGGACACCGCCGAGTTCTGGCGCTCCCGGCTGGCCGGACGGCCGACCGGCCACGGCCTCCCGCTGGACCGGCCCCGCCCGGCCGCCCGGGCCTTCGCGGGCGCCGAGGTCCGCGCCGAGTTCCCGTACGGCCTGGCGGCCGCGCTGCGGGCGGGCGCCCACCGGCTCGGTGGGTCGCCGGCCCCGGTGCTGCTGGCCGGCTACGCGGCCCTGCTGCACCACCGCTCCGGCCGGACCGACCATCTGATCGGCGTGCCCGTCTCGGGCCGGCGCCGGCCCGAGACGCTGTCGCTGGTCGGGGCCCTGGCCGGCCAGGTGGTGCTGCGGCTGGACACCTCCGGTGACCCGTCCTTCGCCGCGCTGGTGGAGCGCGTCCAGGGCGTCGCCTCCGCCGCCTGGCAGCACCAGGAGCTGCCCGTACCGGAGTTGGCGCAGCTGTCCGCCGGGCAGGCGCCGGGCGCGCCCGTCCACCAGCTGGCGTTCAACCTCGCCGAGGGCGAGCTCGGCGCCCCCTGCGGCTATGCCGAGGACGACCTGCTGCTCGAAGTGGCCGACCGCGCCGCCCGGTTGGTGTACGACACCGAGCTGTTCGCCCCCGCCACCGCGCGCGCACTGCTCGACGACTACCTGGCGCTGCTCGCCGCCGGCCTCGCCGAACCGGCCGCCCCGCTGGCCGGGCTGCCCGCGGCCGCCGCCGCCCGCCGGGCACCCGGCACGGCCGGGCACCCCGGCCGGCGGGACGGCCGGCGGGACGGCCGGGCCGAGAGTTTCCCCACCGGCAGCCTCGGACCGGCCGGGCCGGAGGGTCCGGGCGAGGGCCGGTCCGCCCCATCGGTTCTTCTGAGGAGCACGCAATGACGGTGACCGGTCGGATCGTCGGCATCCCGAGCGAGGTGTGGCACGAGGAGGTGCTGGCACCCCAGTTCGCCTACGAGGCCGAGCACCTGCTGCGGCACTACGTGGCGATCGAGAAGGTGCTGCTGCTGGAGTACCGGCGGATGGGGCTGGTCGACGGGGCGGGCACCGCCGCGATCGCCGCCCGCCTGGACACGGTCGACCAGGACGGCATCCGGGCGAACCCGAGCGAGAACATGTCGGACATCTCCTTCGCCCTGGAGCGGCACGTCGCGGCCGGCCCGGTCGCGCCGTTCGCCGCCTGGCACGCCGACCGCAGCCGCAACGACCTCCAGGTCTGCGCCCAACTGCTCTCCGCCCGTGAGCAGGTCCGGGCGCTGGCCGCCGACCTGCTGGCCTTCGACGCGGCCGTCCGGGCGCTCGCCGCGGGCGCCGTCGAGGTGCCGATGCCCGGCTACACCCACGCCCAGGCCGCCCAGGTGATCAGCCCCGGCTTCTACCTGGCCGCGCTGTCCAGCGAGACGCTGACCGCCGTGCGCCGACTGCTGGCCGCGTACGACGAGATCGACGCCTGCCCGCTGGGCGCCGGCAGCATGGCCGGGCAGGAACTCGACTGGGACCGTTCCCGGATGGCCGGGCTGCTCGGCTTCGCCCGGCCCCAGCCGCACGCCCTGGTCGCCGTCGCCTCGCGCGGCTGGGCGCTGGCGATCGCGGCCGAGGCGGCCAACTTCGCCGTCGCGCTGAGCCGCTTCACCACCGACCTGATGGCCTGGGGCGGCAGCGCCCACGGCTTCCTGGACCTCCCGGACGAGCTGTCCGGAATCTCCGCCGCGATGCCGCAGAAGAAGAACTTCCCCGTGCTGGAGCGGATCCGCGGCCGCTGCGCGCTGGTCGCGGGCAGCGCGGCCGAGCTGGCGGCGGCCCAGCGCAACACCCCGTACACCAACACCGTCGAGGTGTCCAAGGAGGCCGGCGCCCACCTGCGGGTGCAGACCGAGGCGCTGCGCTCGACCCTGCGGCTGGCGCACGCCGTGGTCACCGGGCTGGTGTTCCGCACCGACCGGATGCGGGCGGCCTGCGAGGGCGAGTTCCTCGGCGGCTTCACCCTGGCCAACCGGCTGACCCTGGACGAGGGCGTGCCCTGGCGGACGGCGCAGATCATCGCCGGGCGCTACATCAGGGCCGCGCTGGACAAGGGCCTGGCCCCGGCCGACGGGGACGCGGCGCTGCTGGCGGCGGTCGCGGAGGAGGCCGGGCACCGGCTGGCCGGGCCGCAGGAGCTGCTGGCGGCCTCGCTGAGCGTCGAGGCGGGCCTGCGCGCCAAGACCTCGGTCGGCTCGACCCACCCCGACCAGGTCCGCGCCACCCTCGCCGAACTCGGCGCCGAGCAGGAGCGGTTGACCGAGTGCTGGGCGCAGCGGGCCGCGGTCGTACGGGCGGCCGCGGACGAGGTCGCGGCGCTGCTCGCGGCCCCGGCAGACGCCTCGGCAGACGCCTCGGCAGACGCCCCGGCGCAGCGGTGACCCCGCCCTCCTCCGCGCGCCCGGCCCCGGCGGCGGCCCCGTCCGCCGGCGCCGTCCCGCCGCCGCGCCGCCCGTCCTTCGCCTCCCCCCGCCCGGGCGTCGACCTGCGCACCGGCTCGGCCCGCGCCTTCGGCACCTTCGGCGAGCTGCTCCAGGGCGCCCTGCCCGGCGGCCAGGAGTTCCTGGTGACGCTGCCGGTCGACCGCTGGGCGCGGGCCCGCTTCCGGCTCGACCCGGGCGGCCCGCTGCGGGTGTTCCCCTCGCACAAGACCAAGACCCGGCGGGTGGCCGAGGCGATGCTCGCGGCCTGCGGGCGCCCGGCCGGCGGGGTGCTGCTGCTGGACGGCGACCTGCCGGTCGGCAAGGGCATGGCCAGCTCCTCGGCCGACCTGGTGGCCACCGTGCGGGCGGTCGGCGCCGCGGTGGGCCTGGACACCTCGCCCGCCGAGGTGGAGCGCTGGCTGCGCCCGATCGAGCCGACCGACGGGGTGATGCACCCCGAGGTGGTGGCCTTCGAGCACCGCGAGGTGCGGCTGCGCGAGCGCCTGGGCGGCCTGCCGGCGGCGACCGTGGTCGCGGTGGACGAGGGCGGGCTGCTGGACACGGTGGCGTTCAACCGGGTGCCGAAGGTGTTCTCCCCGGCGCAGCGCGCCGAGTACGCGGAGCTGCTGGCCGAGCTGGGTGCGGCGGTGCGGGCCGGGGACCTCGCCCGGGTGGGGGCGGTGACCAGCCGCAGCGCGGTGCTGAACCAGCGGCTGGCGCCCAAGCGCAACCTCGACGCGGTGCTGGCGATCGCCGAACGGGTCGGCGCCGCAGGGGTGGTGTGCGCGCACAGCGGCACCCTGCTGGGTGTCCTGTTGGACGAGAACGACGCCGACCACGGGCCCCGGCTCGCCGCCGCCCTGGCGGCCTGTTCGACCCTGCCCGGCACCACCAGCACGGTGCGGGCCCTCACCCTTCAGGACATGGAGCTTGCTGATGCGGCATGAATCGATCGTCGACGCCATCGGCCACACGCCACTGGTCCGGCTGCGGGTGCCCGCGCCGGAGGGCGTCGAGGTGTACGCGAAGCTGGAGCTGGCGAACGCCTTCGCGATGAAGGACCGGGTGGCCCGGCAGGTCGTCACCGAGGCCCGCCGCTCCGGGGCCCTGCGACCCGGGGCGCCGATCGTGGAGAGCTCCTCGGGGACGATGGCGCTCGGCCTGGCGCTGGTGGGCACCCACCTGGGGCACCCGGTGCACATCGTCACCGATCCGCGGATCGACCCGATCACCCTGGCCAAGCTGCGCACCCTGGGCTGCGAGGTGCACGTGGTGTCGGCGATGGGCGACCAGGGCTGGCAGTCGGCCCGGCTGGACCTGCTGGCCGAGCTGATGACCGGTCTGCCGGGCGCGTTCTGGCCGCAGCAGTACTCCAACCCGCAGAACCCGGCGGCCTACCGGGGCCTGGCCGAGGAGCTGGTGGACGACCTCGGCACGGTGGACGTGGTGGTGGGCTCGGTGGGCAGCGGCGGGTCGCTGTGTGGGACGTCCCGGGCCCTGCTGGAACGTTTCCCCGAGCTGACGGTGGTCGGCGTGGACGCCGTCGGCAGTGTGCTGTTCGGCCAGCCCGACGTGCCGACCCGGCGCCAGTCCGGCCTCGGCAACAGCCTCTACCCGGACAACATCGACTACCGGCTGATCGACGAGGTGCACTGGCTCTCCGACGACGAGGCCTTCGCCGCGACCCGGGCGCTGGCCCGGGAGCAGAAGATCTTCGCGGGGAACACCTCCGGCTCGGTCTACCGGGTGCTGACCCACCTGGCAGCGCACGCCGCGCCCGGCACCAAGCTGGTCGGCATCATGCCGGACCGCGGCGACCGCTACGTGGACACGGTGTACGCCGCCGACGCCGCGGTGTCCGGCACCCCGGACGGCACCACGGTCGGCATCACGGACGCCCCCGCGATCGCCACCGAGCCCACCCCCGTCCGCTACGGCGAGCTGGTCCGCACCTGGTCGTACGCGCGGATATCCCGCCGGGAGCGCCCGCTGCTGTTCTTCGTGGAGTCCAACACCACCGGCACCGGCATGCTCGCGCTGACCACGGCCGTGCGGCTCGGCCTGGAGCCGGTGCTGTTCGTGGTGGACCCGGCCCGCTACCAGGGCCTGGCGGAGACCGGCGCCCGGGTGGTGGTCTGCGACACCGACGACCCGGAGGCGCTGCGCAAGGCCGCCGAGGTCGCGGCCGGCGACCGCGAGGTGGCGGGCGTGACCACGACCAGCGAGTACTACCTGGTCCAGTCGGCCGCGCTGGCCGAGGGGCTGGGCGTGGCGGCCAACCCGGCCGCGGCGCTGGCCGCCTGCCGGGACAAGTCGGCGACCCGGCGCACCCTGCTGGCGCACGGGGTGCGCCAGCCCCGCTTCGCCGAGGTGCGCGACCCGGCCGAGGTGGAGGCGGCGGTCGCGGCGGTGGGCCTGCCCTGCGTGGTGAAGCCGGTGGACGAGTCCGGCTCGCACGAGGTGCTCTGGTGCGAGGACGTCGCCACCGTCGCCGAGCAGGCCCGCAAGCTGCTGGCCGTCACCCGCAACGTGCGCGGCCAGGCCAGCGCCGGGACGGTGCTGGTGGAGGAGTATCTGACCGGGCCGGAGTTCAGCGCCGAGATGTTCCGGGCGGACGGCGAGACGTACTGCGTCGGCATCACCCAGCGCACCGTCAGCGAGCTGCCGTACTTCGTGGAGACCGGGCACCTGTTCCCGGCCGTGTTGCCCGAGGAGACGGCGGCGGCGATGGCCGACACCGCCCGGCGGAGCCTGGAGGCGGTCGGCCTGGAGCGCGGCCCGGCGCACGTCGAGCTGCGGCTGACCGCCGACGGGCCGGCCGTGATCGAGATCAACGCCCGGCTGGCCGGCGGCATGATCCCGGAGCTGATCCGGCCCGCGACCGGCATCGACCTGCTGGACCAGCAGATCCGGGCCGCCGCCGGGCTGCCGCTGAACCTGACCCCGGAGCGGTCCCGCTCGGCGGGGATCCGCTTCCTGATCGCCGCCGATCAGGGCCGGCTGACGGCCGTCGAGGGCGTCGAGCGGGCGGCCGCGGTCGCCGGGGTGGAGCGGGTCACCGTGACGGCGGCCGCCGGGCGCGCGGTGCGGCCGGTCCGGGAGGCGTACGACCGGCTGGGGCACGTGATCGCGGTCGGGGACGGCCCCGAGGAGGTGGGCGGGGCGCTGGACGCCGCGCTGGCCGAGCTGACGGTCGTGGTCGAGGCCGAGTAGCCGCGGCATACGGGGGAGGGGGGGGGGGGGGGGGGAGGGGGGGGGGGGGGGGGGGGGGGGGGGGGGGGGGTGCGGCCCCCCCCCCCCCCCCCCCCCCGACCCGTTCCCGCTGCTAAGCCTCCGGGCGCCATCGTCAGTAGCGCGGCTTCCGGGTCAGCGCCAGGCCGCCCAGCAGGAAGGCCACCCCGAGCACGCCGGCGACCACCGCGGAGGTGGTGTCGGCGGGCTTGTGGCTGGCGTCCATCACGGCGGTGACCAGGCCGGCGACGGCGCTGATGTAGCAGAAGATGGTGATGAAGATCTTCACCTTGGGGTGCATGGAGGTGTTCCTTTCCGGTTTCCGGGAGGGGTGTGGTGCGGTCAGGCGGTTTCCTGCGGTCCGCGGCCCGCGGGTGCGGTCGCGGCGGCGGTGAGGCCGAGCAGCATCACCCAGGCGTCGGGGTCCGACCGGAAGCGGTTCCAGCGGTCCGCCGCGAGGGCGAGTTCGGCCAGCGAGAGGACGCCCCGGGCGACCAGCGGCTCCAGGCGCCGCGGGCCGAGCTGCGGGGCGAAGGCGTCGGTCGGGTGGTCGTCGTTGGTGGTGGCGAACGGGCGCAGCACCGGCCGTTCGAAGCCGGCCGCGCGCAGCAGCCGGGGGAGCCGGCGCGCGATCGAGCGGTCGCCGCCGTCGGCCCGCTGGGCGGCGGCCATCTTGGCGTGTACGCCCGCGAGTTCGGGGTACGAGGGTTCGGCGGCGCCCCACAGCGCGGAGTCGACCTCGGTGACGGCGACGGTGCCGCCGGGGCGCAGTACCCGGCGGACCTCGGCGAGCACCGCGACCGGGTCGGGCACGTGCTGGAGGACGTAGCGCAGCAGGACGAAGTCCACGCTCGCGTCCGGCAGCGGCAGTTCGGCGCCGTCGGCGACCAGCAGGGTCACCCCGGGGCCGGCCGCGTGGGCGAGCAGTTCGCCGTCGATGTCGGCGGCGACCAGTTCGGTACCGGCGGGCAGGGCGGCGCGCAGCCGGCGGGTCACCGCGCCCGGCCCGGCGCCGAGTTCGAGCACCGTGCGGGCCGAGGACAGGCCGAGCTCGCGCAGGATGCGCAGCTCCTCGGGGAAGGAGAGCGCGGCCTGCGCCTCCAGCCGGTCGAGTTCGGCGGCGAGGCCGCCGCCGGTGGTGCGGGCGGGGTCGTAGGAACCGCCGACCGGTCGTACGGGCGTGCTCATCGGGGCCTCGCGATCATCGTCATGCCGTGCTTGGGGCGGAGGGTGACCAGGGCCTCGGGTTCGACCGGGAAGCCCTCGACCAGCTCCAGCCGGACGGACTGGAGCAGGGAGGCGAGCACCAGGACGGCCTCCAGCATCGCGAAGTGCTGGCCGACGCAGATCCGGTCGCCGCCGCCGAACGGCAGGTAGAGGTGGCTGGGCAGGTCGGCGCCGTCGAAGCGGTCCGGGAGGTACGCGTCCGGCCGCTCCCAGTACTCGGGGTGGCGGTGCAGCACCCACTGGCTGACGCAGACCAGGGTGCCGGGCTCGACGTGGTACCCGCCGATGACGTCGGGCCCGACGGCCCGGCGGGAGATCAGCCATACCGGCGGGTAGAGCCGCATGGCCTCCTGGATCGCCCGCCGGCAGGCCGGGAGGGCGGCCAGGTCGGCGGCGGTCGGCGGGCGGCCGCCGAGGACGCGGTCGACCTCCTCGCGGACCTTGGCCAGCTCCTCGGGGTGGCGGTCGAGCAGGTAGAGGGTCCAGGTCAGGGACTTGGCGGTGGTCTCGTGGCCGGCCATCACGATGGTCAGCACCTGGTCGCGGAGGTCCTCGTCGGAGACCAGGTGGTGGCTGGACATCAGGGTGTCCAGCAGGTCGCCGCCCGCTCCGGCGGCGCCCCCGCCCGTGCCCCCGCCCGCGTTGCCCCCGCCCGTGCCCCCGCCCGTGCTGCCCCCGCCCGCGCGGCGGGCGGCGATCAGGGTGCGGGTGACGGTGTTGAGGAACACCCGGGCGCGGCCGAAGTCGGCGTACCGGCGGGCGGTGTCGGCCGGGTCCGGGTCCGGGGTCGGTACGTAGTGGCCGATGCAGCGGTTGACGGCGTCCACCGCACGGGCGAAGCCCTCGCCGATGCCGTCGAGGTCGGCGCCCAGGATGGCGTGGGTGAGGATGCCGAGGGTGAGCGCGGTGAGGTGCTGGTCCACCTCCAGCGGGGTGCCGGCCTCGATGGCGGGCCGCCAGCGCTCCAGCATCCCGGCGGTGGCGTCGGTGACGATGCCGTCGAAGGTGCGGACGGCGGTGGGGCGGAACGCGGGCGCGGTGAGGTGCCGCTGGCGGGCCCAGTCGGCGCCGTTGCTGGTCAGCAGCCCGTTGCCGAGCAGCGGGCGCAGCATGGCGTCGTCCGGGGTGCCCTCCTTGGTGTAGTTGGCGCCGTTGTCCTTGAGGACGTGCCGGGCGTACTCGGGCCGGTTGAGCAGGTAGACGGTGTCGCCGTCGGCACGGTGCCGGGTGACGTCGCCGTAGCTGCGGGCCAGGCCGGTGATGAAGTCGAGCGGCGACTCCCTCATCAGCGCCATGTCGATGTCGTCGGCAGGGCCTGGCGGGACGGTGTGCGTAGGCACGGTGCGGACCACCCCCGTGTTTCCTCTCGGTGCTCACCCGGGACTTCCGGAATGCGTACGCGCCCGGCGAACACGTACGTACGCATTTCCCGTCGATTTCCCGGTACGCATTCGGATGCGTATGTCGATACGTATTCTGATGCGTATTCAAGGGCGCGGGACGCCTGAAATCTACCGCACCGGCCGCACGTGCTCAATACTTAGTCCGGGCACCGGAAGTGAGGTCTTGGCGGCCAATTGCGGCCGTGTCATTCTTCATTCGTCGGCAGCGCCGGGAAGCACGAAAGTGCCGAGGCCGGCCGACGGCCAACCGGAAACCAGAGAAAAGGAAATTCTCATGGCTTTGGACCAGAGGAAGCGGGCCGAGTTCGTCAACGGCTACACCCGCGCCCTGATCAGCGCCTGGTCGAGCGAGGAGTACGCGGCCCGCCTGCGTACCGACGCCCGCGCCGCCCTCGCCGAGGCCGGCCTGGAGCTCCCGGCCGACGCCGAGATCGTCATCGTCCAGACTGCCGCCGAGGGCGAGCAGGAGGGCAACCTCGAGGTGCAGGTCGAGCTGTACGAGATCGGTCTGGCGACCGGCCGTTACGAGTTCCACATCCCGGAGACCCCGCAGATCGACACCGCCGAGCTCAGCGAGGGCGACCTGTCGGACATCGCGGCCGGCGGCAACTCCTGCTGCTGCCCGTGCTGCTGCTGCACCTGATCCAGCCGGGAAACCCGCAAGCCGGGCAAGGCGCCCGGCCGGTCGACCTGATGACCAGGCCGACCTGATCACCCCACCAAGGAGCGATCCACAGTGGCGACTGCCGTCGGGGAACACCCCGTCTCAGTCCGCGGCCTTCGCAAGAGCTACGGCGACTGGCACGCGGTCCAGGGTCTGGATCTGGACATCCACCAGGGTGAGGTCTTCGCCCTGCTCGGGCCGAACGGCGCGGGCAAGACGACGACCGTCGAAATCCTGGAAGGCGTCCGCCAGCGAACCGGCGGTGACGTGCGGGTCCTCGGCTGCGACCCAGCCGAGGACCGGCGCGACTGGCGCGCCAGGATCGGGGTGGTCCCGCAGACCACCGGCGCCTACTCGGACCTGACGGTCCGTGAGGTGGTCGAGCACTTCGCGGCGTTCTACCCGAACCCGCTCCCGGTCGGCCAGGTCATCGACATGGTCGGACTGGGCAAGCACGAGAAGAAGCAGAGCACCGACCTCTCCGGGGGACAGGCCCGTCGGCTCGACGTCGCGGTGGGCATCGTCGGCGACCCGGACCTGATCTTCCTCGACGAACCCACCACCGGGTTGGACCCGGTGGCTCGCCGGGAGGCCTGGGACCTGGTCCGCTACTTCTCCGAGCGCGGTCGTACCACCGTGCTCACCACGCACTACCTCGACGAGGCCGAGGCGCTGTGCGAGCGCGCCGCGGTGATCGTCGCCGGCCGGGTGGTCCAGTGCGGGCCGCTGGCCGAGTTCGGCGGCCGAACGCAGACTCCGACCACGGTCTCCTTCCGGATTCCGCCGGAGCTGGCCGGCCGCACGCTGCCGTCGTTGCCACCCGGGGCCGACCCGGCCCCGGTGGGCGCGGACGGCGTGCTCAGGATCGGCACCCACGCCCCGACCGCGCTGCTCGCGGCGCTGGTCCCGTGGGCGCACCAGGCGGGGGTGGGCGAGCTGCCCGAACTGCGGGTGCACCGGCCGACCCTGGAGGACGTGTACCTGGACCTGATCAGGGAGCACGCCGACGGCACCGACCGCGGCGCCGACACCACCCAGCTCATCTCCGAGGCGGGCACGCGATGACCCTCACCCAGCCCAGCACGACCGCCCCGGTCACCGGCACCCCCCGGGCGGCCCGGCACACCGGCCGGCTGCCCGGCATCTGGCGGGCCGGCGCGGCCCGCTCGAAGGTCGAACTGCGCGCGTTCTTCCGGAACAAGCAGTCGCTGGTCTTCACCCTGATGTTCCCGGTGATCCTGCTGGTCGTCTTCGGCTCGATCTTCTCCGGGAAGGTGGCCGGCACCGACACCGACCTCAAGCAGGTGTTCATGGCCGGCATCATCGCCGCCGGCGTGATGAGCACCTCCTTCTCCGGCCTCGCGATCAACATCGCGATCGAGCGCGACACCGGCACCGTCCGCCGGCTCGCGATGACCCCGATGCCCAAGTCGGCGTACTTCGTCGGCAAGCTGGTGCGGGTCATCGTCACCACCGCGCTGGAGGCCGTGCTGCTGATCGGCATCGCGCTGGCCCTGTTCGGGCTGCCGCTGCCCAGCACCCCGGAACGCTGGTTCACCCTCGGCTGGGACCTCGCGCTCGGTACCGTCGCCTGTGCGATGGCCGGCGCCGCCTACTCGGCGCTGATCCCCAACAGCCGGTCCGCGGCGGCGATCGTCACCCCGGTCTTCATGGTGCTGCAGTTCATCTCCGGCGTGTTCTTCCCGTTCGGCCAACTCCCCGCCTGGATGCAGACGGTGGCGGCGTTCTTCCCGGTCAAGTGGATGGCCCAGGGCTTCCGCTCGGTCTTCCTGCCGGACTCCTTCACCGCCGTGGAGCCCGCCGGGAACTGGGAACTGGGCCACATCGCCATGGTCCTGGTCGCCTGGTCGCTGGCCGGCCTGGTGCTGACCGCCTTCTCCTTCCGCTGGCGCGGACCCCGGGTCCGCTGAGACCTCCTCGGAGCTGGAACATGACGACGGCACCGGTGCGCCTGCCGGAGCACCTGATCCACCCGTTCGCCCCCGCCGGGCGGGCGAACCCGCACCCGGCGTACCGGTGGCTCCGGGCCAACGACCCGGTCCACCACGACCCCGCGTCCCGGCTCTGGCTGGTCACCGCGCACGCCGACTGCGCGACGGTGCTGCGCGACCCGCGCTTCTCCGCCGCCCAGGGCCAGCGGGAACGCGCCCGCGAGGACGCCCTGCCGCCGTCCATGCTCACCACCGACCCGCCGGACCACCAGCGGCTCCGGGCCCCGGGGGCGCTGCTCCTGGGGCCGGCGGCCGTCCGCTCCCTCGCCGACGGGCTCGCCGCGGACGTGGACGCCCTGCTCGACCGGCTGCCGGACGGCGGGCGGGTGGACGCCGTCGCCGACCTCGGCCGGCCGCTCGCCACCGCCGTGTACGCGCGGCTGTTCGGCCTGCCCGCAGCTGAGTTGAAGCGCTTCGAGGCGCTCGCCCGGGCCGCCTCCGTCAACCTCGACCCGATGGTGCCCCCGGCCCGCGCCGCCCTCGGCCGCAGCGCCGCCACCGCGCTCACCCACTACCTGGACGGCCACACCGCCCGGGTCGAGGGCCGGGACGTCCCGCTGGCCGCCCTGGCCGCCGACGACCGGCTCAGCCGCGCCGAGATGCTCGGCGTCCTCAACCTCGCCGTGATCGGCGGCTGGCAGCCGCTCGCCGAGTTCATCGGCAACGCGCTGCACCTGCTGCTGCCCGACCGCCCGGCCGTCGCCCGGCTCGCCGCCGCCGACGAGGACCTCGCCCGCCTCGCGGTGGACGAACTGCTCCGGCTGGAGGCCCCGATCCCGTTCACCGCCCGGGTCACCACCGACCGGGTCGAACTGGCCGGCGGCGTGCTGCCGCCCGGCGCCCGGGTCCTCGCGGTGCTCACCGCCGCCAACCGAGACCCGGAGGTCTTCGCCGACCCGGACGCGCTGCGCCTCGACCGCAGCCCCAACCCCCACCTCGGCTTCGGCGGCGGCCCGCACTTCTGCCTGGCCGCCCCGCTGGTCCGGCAGACCGCGGCCCTGCTGCTGCCCCGGCTGGTCCGCCGCTTCCCGGCCCTGCGCAGCCCGGACGGTGCCCCGGACTGGGACCAGTGCCTCGTCCCCCGCCGGCTGCGGGCCCTCCCGATCGAGCTCGGGGGCGGGCTGTGACCACCTACGACGTCATCGTGGTCGGCGCCGGAGCGTCCGGGCTCAACTGCGCCCGACTGCTGGCCCGGGAGGGCCTGCGGGTCGTGGTGCACGAGGCCCGGGAGCGGCTCGGCGGGCGGATCCACACCTTCCGGCCCGCCGACGGCGGCCCGCCGCTGGAACTCGGCGCCCAGGTCGTGCACGGGGAGCACAACCCGGTGCACGACCTGCTCGGCCCCGGCCGTACCGCGGCCGTCCCGCGCCGGGTCACCGCCCGGATCGTCGAGGACGGCGCCGAGCGGTCGATGGGCGCGCTGAGCACCGGCCGCCGCGCCCCTTGGCAGCTGGAGGCCGCGCTGCTGCGCACGCCCGGTGTCACCGGCCTGTCCGTCGGCAGCTGGCTGCGCGCCTGCGGCAGCACCGGCGCCGAGGCCGCGGCCGCCACCGAGTGGTTCCGGCAGAACTGGGCCACCGACCCGGAGCAGCTGAGCGCCGCCGGAGTCGCCGCCGCACACCGCGGGGACGCCGTCGGCGAGGGCGAGTTCGCCGTCGACGGCGGCTTGGCCCGGCTGCCCGAGCGGCTGGCCGAGGGGCTGGACGTCCGGCTCGGCTCGGTGGTCCGGGAGTTGTCGTACGAGCCCGGTCAGGTCACGGTACGGACGGACGCCGGGAGCGCGGTCGCCCGCGCTGTCGTGCTCACCGTCCCGCCGGCCGTGGCGATGCCCGGCCTGCCCGCGTGGAAGCTGGCGGCTGCCGCCGACCTGCCCGCCGGGGACGGCTGCTGTGCGGTGGTCACCCTGGACCGGCCCGCGCCCGACACCGTGATCGTCTTCGACGTGGACGGCCGCACCGGCTTCACCCGCTGCGCCGCCGGGCGCCCCGAGGTGCTGGTGGTCGCCAAGGCGGGCGCCGCCGCCTCGCTGCGCGCGGCCGTCGCCGACCGTACGGCGCTGGCCGACCGTACGGCGCTGTCCGAGCTGCTGGCCACCGCCCTGCCCTGGACCTCCGGTGCCACCGTGCTGGACGTCGCGGTCGCCGACTGGGGCCAGGACCCGTACGCGCGCGGGGCGTTCACCGCACCCCGGGCCGGTCTGGAGGACGCTGCCGGGCAGTGGGCCGAGCCGGTCGACGACACCCTCTTCTTCGCCGGCGAGGCGACGGTCGCGGGCGAGCAACTGCCCTGGGTGCAGGGCGCCCTGGCGAGCGGCGAGCGGGCCGCCGAACAAGTCCTCAAGGCGCTCCGACGAACGCGCTCCGATGAACGCCCGCCGATGAACGCCCGCCGATGAACGCCCTCCGATGATCGTGAGCCCGATGACCGTGCACCACGGCTGGTACCTGCTGGCCTTCCGATCCGAACTGGCCGACGACATCACCCCGTTGGCGATCGGACCGCGCCGCCTGATCGCCGTCCGCGACGGCGGGCGGGTCCGCGTCCTGGACGCCAACTGCCCGCACCGCGGCGCCCACCTGGGCTACGGCGGGCGGCGCGAGGGCGACTGCGTGGTCTGCCCCTTCCACGGCAAGCGGATCGGCCTCGGCGACCCGTCCAAGCACTGGTCCGTCGCCGAGCACCGGGTGCTGGAGTGGGGCGACGCCGTGTTCGTCCGACTCTCCGAGCACCCGGACGGCGACCGCGGCTTCGAGCGGTCGGTCCAGGGCTGGCAGGAGGAGTACCCGCTGGTCGCGGCCGTCTCCCTGCCGGTCGCGGTGCCGTCCGAGTACGTCGTCGAGAACGCCTTCGACCCGGACCACTTCAAGGCCGTCCACGGCGTCCCCGGCAACCGGGGGATGGCCACCCGGGCGGGTGAGCACGGCGAGCTCGTCATCGAGGGCGAGTTCCTGATGCAGACCTCGCCCTGGCAGGACGCCCGCACGCTGGAGGAGATCCGCTGGGAGGCGGTGCGCACCGGCCGGGTCCGCTGGGACTTCAAGCCGCGCTTCCACGCCCAGGCGTTCAGCCCCAACGTGGTGGTCACCGAGTTCGGCCCGCCCGAGACCCGGCAGGTGATCGTCACCGGCTCCGTCCCGACCGGGGACGGCGGCTGCGTCGCCCGGGTCGCCATCGGCGTCCGCGAGGACCAGCGGGCGGCGCTGCCGGCCCTGCTCGGTGGCAGCGAGAAGGCGCTCGCCGAGGACAAGGTGGTCTGGGAGCACCTGGACCACACCATGACCCCGCGCTACGACGCCCGCGACGAGCCGGTGCTCGCCTTCCGCCGGTTCTGCGCCGACTTCGGAGCCCGACTTGACGACTGACCTGAACCTCCACCGCCAGGGCGAGGGCCCGGCCGTGCTGTGGATCCACGGCTACACCATGGACTCCACCACCTGGCAGCCGCTGTGGGACCGCCTCCCCGGCTTCACCCACATCGGCGTCGACCTGCCCGGCCACGGCGGCTCCGCCCCGCTCCCCCCGGGGCTGACGCTCCCTGCCCTGGCCGGGCAGCTGGCCGAGGTGGCGAAGGAGACCGGCGCCCGCCGACTGGTCGGCCTCTCCTTCGGCTCCGTCTCGGCCCTCCAGCTCGCGATCCAGCAGCCCGGAGCGCTCGACCGGCTGGTCCTCGCCGCCCCCACCCTGGCCGGCACCCCCAACGAGGACTCCGCCCGGGTCCGCTACCAGCAGCTGACCATGCTCCACCGCATGGTCGGCCCCGGCGAACAGCTCGCCGACCTCTGGATGCAGTCCCCGCCGGACATCTTCACCGGCACCCGGCGCCACCCCGAACTCCGCGCCGCCCTCCGGGAAGTGGTCGCCCGGCACAGCTGGGCCGAGCTCGGCAACCGCGCCATGGACGCCCTCACCGCCCACCGGCACACGGTGGACGACCTGCGCCGGATCACCGCCCGCACCCTGGTCGTCCTGGGCGAGGAGGACATGCCCGCCTTCACCCGCAACGCCGAGCTGCTCCGCGACACCGTCCCGGACTGCCGGCTGGCGACCCTGCCGGAGACCGGCCACCTGCCGCTCCTCGAACGCCCCGACGCCTGCGCCGAGTTGCTCGCGGACCACCTCGCCTGAGCCCAGGGCCGTCCACCTCGCCTGAGCCCCGGGCCGGCCACCTCGCCCGAGCCCCGGGCCGTCCAGGTCGCATTCACGCCAGCGCCGGGGCCGGGGCCGCTGCTGCACTGGACGGGTGTCCACCACCCTCCGCCCCACCTCACCCGCCACCGCCCGTACGCCAGAACGGGGTTGGCCGGCCGTCGGCTCCCTCATGGCGGGGATCTTCGCCATCGTCACCACCGAGATCCTGCCGATCGGCCTGCTCACCCCGATCGGCGCCACCTTCCGGATCTCGGACGGCACCGCCGGGCTGATGATGACCCTGCCGGGCGCCGTCGCGGCGGTCGCCGCCCCCGCCGTGACGGTCGCCGTGCGGCGGGCCGACCGGCGCGCCGTGCTCTGCGGCCTGATGCTCGCCCTCGCGCTCGCCGACCTCCTCAACGCGCTCGCCCCCGGCTACTGGGCGGTGCTCACCGCCCGGATCGTGCTCGGGGTCGTCATCGGCGCGTTCTGGTCGCTCGGCGCCGGGCTCGCCCCGCGTCTGGTCGGCGCCGAGCGGCAGGCGCGGGCCAACTCCGTCATCTTCTCGGCGGTACCCCTGGGCTCGGTCCTCGGCGTACCCGCCGGGGTCCTGCTCGGCCACCTGGCCGGGTGGCGGGCCGCCTTCGCGGCGATGGCGCTGCTGAGCCTCGCCGTGGCCGCCGCCCTCGCCGTGACCCTGCCCGCGCTGCCGCCGCAGGCCCCCACCCGCCTCGCCGTGCTGCGCGGGCTGCTGCGCACCGGGCCGGTCCGGGCCGGCCTGGTCGTCACCCTGCTGCTGGTGACCGCCCACTTCGGCACGTACACCTATGTCACGCCCTTCCTGGAGGACGTGACGCACGCCGGGCCGGACGCCGTCTCCGTGCTCCTGCTGGTCTACGGGGCCGCCGGCGTCGCGGGCAACTTCGCGGGCGGGCTGTGGGCCGGTCGGCGCCGCGGCGCCCTCACCCTCGCGATCGGCCTGCTCGCGGCCTCGGTCCTGCTGCTCCCGGTCCTCGGGGCGTCCCGGCCGGGTGCGGTGCTGCTGCTCGTCACCTGGGGCCTCGCGTACGGCGCCGTCCCGGTCTGCGTGCAGGCCTGGTTCGTCCGCGCGGCCCCGCACGCCCCGGAGGCGGCCACGGTGGTGTTCACCTCCTCCTTCCAGGCCACCATCTCGCTCGGCGCCCTGGCCGGTGGCGCGGTCGTCGACGCCTCCTCGCCGTCCGCGGTGCTGGTGGTCGGCGGGTGCGTCGCGCTCCTCGCCGCGGCGGTGGCGCAGGTCGGCTCGCGGTCCGTCAGCGCCACCCCCGGAAAGGCCACCCCCTGAAAGCCCGAGGAGCGGGGGGGGGGGCCCCCCCCCCCCCCCCCCCCCCAGGGGGGGGGGTGCTCCCTGGGGGGGGGCTCTCTTGAGGTGGTGTCTCCCGAGCCGAGGACACCGGTGGTGGCCCCTTATCACACTTTTGAGG